>CAJTLE010000001.1 GCA_910577085.1 uncultured Allobaculum sp.
GATAAGCTTTTGATTGTCCAGAACAGCTTTCAGAGCCTTGACGTCCTTGATTTTTCCATCAAGGGGCATAAAGTAAACAGGAAGCTTACTCTTCTGCCCGGTGATCATAAGAAGATTGATTTGCGGGAGAGGCTCATGGTCACGGTTATAGCCATATTTGACTAAAGAAATCAGTTCGGAATAGGAAGACACACTCGTAATATCAAGGGCAAAATACTCATTTGTCTGATTATGAGCTATCCACGCTCTGAAAAATTCCTGCTGTTCTGAAAGAGTCAGACTGCTCAACAGCTCACTTACCCTCTGACTGATGATTCCATCAGGAAGGAAAGTCTCATTATGGGCAGACCAGCGGTCAATCAGGTACAGCGGATTGCCCGTGGTGGCGAGAAACTGGCAGCAGGTCATGATATGAGGCCAGCGAACAGGAAAAACTTTCTGAAGACAATCGAGCAGTCCGGTCTGGTCTGCCGCTTTGTCAATAATCGAATGACTTCCGGTTTTAGATACAGTGATTGGTGTTTCAGTTTTTACCTGTCGAAGGCCAGTTCCGTTTTTGGCTCTTGGTCTGTTCGGAACGATTTCGCCGGTCTGATCATCAATGTGACCGATGCATTTGCGATGAGAATCTGGTTTCTTTTTCTCCTTATTCCAGAATGACTCTACTTCATAGACGTAAATTCTTCCATTTTTACCTTTAACTCTGACCTGAGATGACATAAGGACCCCTCCTGAACATATGTATAATTTGTTAAAACATTATTATACATATCCTTGTTTTTCAAGAGGGAAAGCGGGTTATAGCTTTATATGTAGCGATGTCTTCGTTTTGATTAGCGCTTCCTGTGTATATAGTGGGGAAATCAGGTTACAAAGCCGTTACTATCTCGACAACAATCTGGCCCGCAAGATTCATACCCGCATCCGTGATTACTCCATGATGGGTGAAAAGCCAGAAGCCGCCCGTTATTTTGGCGGTCTGTTTGATCAGGAGATGACCTCATTTTATAAAGATGCGGTCATGGATTCATATGGTCTGGATCTGAATGTGGATATCCTGACGGCGATTGAAAAAGAAGCCGAACTGCTTGGCCTTTACAAGGATGATCCGGATGAAATGCGTCTGATGGATCAGTATGTCCGCGATGTTATCCGCACGACCCGTGATCTGAGCTGTCCATTTATTGAAACGCCGCTTGGAGAAACCAGAGCACCGGTTTACAGCTGCACCTATAACACTTCGCTCATCCCGCCAAAGGGCGACGATTCGCTGCGCAGCCGCCTGATTCAAAGTGAACTGGCCAATCTAGGCGGCACTCCGGATGATGACATTCCAGAAAACATGATCATGTTCTACAAGTCGTTCTATGGTCTGCGCGCCAATGAGCTCAGCAAGTTCGCTCCGCCGATTCATGACGAAACCCATGACCGGCCAGGCGGCGAGTACTTCAAGGCTTACTACGAACTCGTGGATGGTCTGTTCCCGATTCCAGGTAAGAGTTCTGGCATCAGCCCGCATCTGGATAAATGGTGGCATCTGGTTACCAAAATGCCGGATCTCGATGAAGGCAACCAGGACAAACTGTTCCATGAACAGTTTGCGGCTTTCTTCTGGGCCATGTTGATTGGACTGATTGAACTCGATCAGATTTCGGATGAGCAGTGCCAGTACAAGATCAACCATGTGCGTCTGCGCTTAAACAATGATCCGCGCCTGAAATTCAACAGCAGCACACTGGTGGTTTCCAATGGAACACCATGCGACAAGCTGTATGAAGTTCTCGATGCGATCTCGATTTATCCAGCCCTGATTCACCGCATTCTGGACTACGTCAACAATGAAATCGCCTATGACATCAATATGAATGGCGATCTGAAAGATCGTCTGTTATGGGCCAATCTGAAGAAATTTGAAATTGAAGAGCCGCTGATTGGTGTCAACCACGAAAAATCAACGTGCATTCTGGATCTGCCGCTGCTGCTGCGTAAGTCCAACAACACGAAGACTTACTTTGAAGAAGATTCCATTGGTCTGTTGAAAGTGATTCTCGATGAGCTCAGACATTACTTCGAACTGAATATCAATGAAAAAGATGCGCTCAATGACTACATCGATTTCATCAAGACAGAATATGCCCGCAGTCTTGTCAGCTGGGAAAAAGAAGAACAGGCCATTCCGGCAACGCTGACTGGTTCTTTATTTAACAGCTGGTATGAAACGCTGGCTCAGTACTTTGAAGATCTCGGCGCCCGTCGAGATGCCAGAGAGATCCGTTCGAAAGCGGAAGAACTCAAACAGAAGTACGACGCACAAAAGGGAAAAGGTGCGGATGCAAACGCCTAGAAAGACTGATTCAGAAAGGGGATTTCGAACATGTTGAATGTTCTGATCATGAACCGCGCGACGCGTGATTCCTTTCTGGAGCAGCCGGTTCTATATGCCAACATCGTCAATCGGCCGGATATCGAAATCTGCGGCTGGATTGAGTCTGGATCCACGCTGGAAACGGCTCTGCCGGCGATCGATGAACTGGTCGGGCCCCATCAGAAATGGCGGGCCATTGTGATCAGTTATGAAGACGATGGCGTCATGGAAAAATTCGCCACTGATCCGGAAAATCCATTTGATTTTGACGGCAGTCCCTTTGCCTTATACCAGCAAAACCCCATTCCACTGGTCAGGCTGACGCATCTGCTTAAAGGTCTGCCGCCGCTGGAAAAGAGATATGTCGAAGAACAGATTGTCGACAAGACCGGGATGCCAAAGATGGTGTTTACCGAGCAGCCGCCTGATGAAGCGGTGGCCATGCAATGGAAACAGTTATCCGACCTGTATGAAAACGATCTGCGTGAACCCGAGCAGATCGTTCTCATACGCCGCCGTCTGAAACCCAAAGACCCATCCAAACGCCGTCTGGAAAATATGTGGAGCCTGCCTGAAGAAATCGAAAGTTCCCGGTTTGCGGACCGCAATGGCTATGCGCCAGGATGCCGGTTTCTGTGTGTGGACTACACCCGCCAGGGAAAATACCAGACGATTCAGGAAGCCTTTGAATTCTGGGTGAACAGTACGCTGATGGCCACGATTGAAGTGGATGGCAGCACCTTACAGGCTGGAAGACTGTATCGTCTGGAGACGCGGATGGACAAAAATTCGCTGACCAGTCTGTTTCGGATTCTGGATGCCAGGCTGACTAAAGTACAGAGCAGTTATCTTGAACATTCTGCCCGGCTGAAAGAAAAGCAGGCCAGTCAGGAGGAACGACTGCCGGCTTATCAGGTGACGCTGCCTGAACTGCATCTGGAAACGGGATCGTTTGATGAAAGTGAAGAGATCTCCCTGAACTTTGCGATGTTTCCGGCCCGTAAGATGGACCCGATTCATGAGTGGCAGGAATATCTGACACTTGTCCAGCAGGAATATCAGGCGTCGATTAAAAAAATCAGCCGCTCGTTTGACCGGGCGGCAGAGAAATTCCATGACAAGATGCATGTCAGTGTCGAAAAGGTCGAACTGCTCAATCAATGGCAGAAAGAAGATCTGGCCGAAGAACTCCAGAAAGAAAAGCTTGCCTGGATGGAAACAGGCGCCAGTCTGCCGGCCACGGGCATTGTCCGCAATCAGAAACTTCAGAAAACGGATGATACGGTCCGCTGGCTGTTAGAAAACCAGGCTGATCGGCGCGATGTTGGTTTCGTAGAAGGCAGCCTGCTTGTCATTGGGCTGCTGGTGGGACTCATTGGATTTGTTTTTCCGATTCAACGAAACCAGCAGGCCTGGGCGATGATTTTCTGGATTGTGCTGACCCTGCTTGTCGTCTGTGGTGTGGGATGGCTGAGTCTGTTTTTGTGGAACCGTCAGGCAAGAAATCTGGCTGCTTCGTATCGTGATGAAATCCGACAGGCTGCAGCTGCGATGAACTCGGATACCAATGGCTTTGCGAAATATTTAGAGCAGGCCGTTAATCTGGTTCGCGGCTCGCAATATCTGCGCCTGAGCGACACGAAAGCATTGATGGGCCAGGTGCAGGATCAGTCCACCCTCTTTAACAACCACCAACAAGTCGATCTGCTGACGGATCTGCAAAATAACCTGCATACCCTTCAGGCTGCCAACCATATCTTGTTGGAGGAAAATGAATTTCAAAGGGCATTGCCAGAACAAAACTGGGAAGATGTGGATGAAAAAAATCTGCTTTTGATTGAAGAAGATCCCGTCCAGGTGGAAGTCAATCACTCCGGATTTCATGTTGAAAGCCCATGGCCGTTTGTCAGCCGTCTGATTGTGGAACGGGAGGAGCTGTATGAATAATCTCCAGCAGCTTTTCCTTCATCTTCTCTCCTGTATCGCCGGCTTATATGCCCTGTGCGGACTTGGACAGCTGTATCCGCTCAAAAAGCCCAACCGTCCTTTGGAAGGGGTCATGGTACTGGTTGCCATCGGGTACAGTCTGATTGCTTCCTGGGTGCTGCTTGACCATGCCAGTCAGCTGGTGGCCATGCTTCCAGACTGGCTCTCTCACAGCGCCGGCATTGATCTGCCTGCACTGTCGACAATGTTTCTGTTTGGCTATGCGCTGGTGCGTTTTGCGGTCGATGGAATTTTGCGCGGCCTGCAGTCACATAATGAGCTGTTGGCGTTTTGCGCCCTTGATTTTTATGAACAGGATCCCACCAGCCGCCAGTGGCATTTAAAACAGGGGCTGGCCGGATTTCAGCGGTTCATTCGATGGACGTACCTGGCCGCTCTTATTATGAGTGTTCTGTTTTTAACGATCGTCTGGACCTGGCCGAATGCCCAGATTGGCTGGGTCAGCTGGCTGCCAGTCGCTTTGTTGCCGATCTTGATGGCGATTAGAGTCTATCTGGATGGCCTGCCGCCCTTGCTGGATCCAAAACGAAACTACAGCGGATCTGGCATTGATGCGCTTGATATCTGCAACTATTATGGTCTGCGCTCTGTATATGAAGAAAACCTGCCGGAGCCCTTATTGACCTCGACCGCAGGCTGTGATCTGCGGCATCTGACCAGTGCGATCAATCTGGTCGAAACCTGGCGCAAAAATGGCGGTCAGATCGAACGGATTGCCGCTGAGTATTATGCCCTGCATCAGCGTTTTGCCAAAAGCGATCCGGATTGTGCCGCGGCTTCGATTGATCTGCTCAAAGGCCGCAATGTAGTGTTCTTCAACCCGTTTTACCGGGATCTCAGTCTGTATCTGACGCTGCCACTGGCTTCGACTTTACTGGCCGGGGATCATGTCCTGATTCTTTGCGGCCGCAAAAGTCTGGAACAGCCGGCTAGAGAATGGATTGAAGAAGCAATTGGTTCGCAGACGCGCACGGAACACCTGTGGACGATACGACAGATTGATGATCAGGATGAACCTTGTCAGATCGGAATTATGACGTTTAACCAGATCTACAATCATGCCGTTTTGAAAAACAATCAGGACTTCTTCCATAAAGTGCAGTTTGTCATTTTGCTTGAGCCATCTAAACTGATTGGAACCAGTCAGACGGCTCTGTCCATTATTGCCTCCAATCTCGGAGAGCCTGACCGCCGGCCGGTTTATGCGGTATGTGACCGTCAGACCACGGGTCTGATCGATACACTGTCGCATGTTTTAAAAAGTGAATTCATTGAAGCCTGTGCCAGTCCGGTTCCACATTGCCTGTACACCGCGATGTTCTGGGATGCCGATGGGGAATTCCGTCGTCAGGAGTTTTTTGATCACCAGAGCCGGTATCTTGGCAATGGTCTGGAACTGGCCGCTCTGGCCATCCGCTCCCAGGTGCCGCAGGTCAAATGGATTGGGGAAACCAAAGTTCCACTCAAAGATCTGCGCCGGATTGCCGGGCAGAGCTATCAGAACCTGTGCCGGTTCATGAACATCAAAGTCAGCCAGAATGCGTTGTTTGAGCGGGTCGATTTTGTCGACAGCCTCTGGCAGCCCGAAATGGAAAAACGGCCATTTCTGATTGTTGAAGATGAATTCAACAATCTCTTTGCGACGCTTCATCCGTATCTGGCCAGAGGAACCGGACAGTCCTTTGTCCATATGCTTTCGGAAAACTATCTGCTTCGCGATTACATGAAGGAAAACCGGGAAGTGTTCGCAAGCAATCCCCAGGCTGTTCCTTCCTTGATTCCGGATTATGCAAGAACCGAACGCAATACGATTTTGAAACTGCTTCTGTTGATGAACATGAAGCCAGTCGATGAAGAAACCATCGCCAGAGAACTGCGGATGACGGGCATTTTAAACCGGGATCTCGAAAACGAAATCAACCGGCTGGTCCGAAAGTATACGCCGGCCGATGAGACGATCTTTACGATCAACCGCCGCAAAAAACTGGTGAACGAATTTACTCAGAAAGTGGTCGTTGAATATTCGATCAGTGATGAAGCTTTCAGCCAGTACTTCCAGTCCTCGTTGAAAAATGCCTATTTTGTCGTTGAAGATGAACTGGCCAACCGTGAGTATCTCGATGCCAGACTGTATGGGCAGATCGTTCAGGCCATTTTGCCAGGGCAGTTTCTGACGTATGGCGGCAAGTATTATCAGGTTCATTCCATCAACCCGATGGATGGCGTGATTCTCCGACGGGCTTCGGATCTGTATGAAGGCCGTGAGTACTATCGCCAGAAGCGGATTTATACCATTACCACCACTCCAGCCAATGAGACAGAAAGTCCGTCCAACGATGCGATAAATCCAACGGATGAGATCACGGCGGAACTGGTCAGCTTCCAGCAGATCGGTTCCATTGAACTGCGTCAGGAACGCCACAATTTTTCAGTGGAAACCCCTGGGTATCTGCGGCTGCATGATAACCATGATCTTGAACATGGTGTGCCTTACACCTTCCAGCAGGAAGGCCGACAGGAGATTTTCAACCGCTCGTATTTAAGTAAGACACTGTTACGGGTGAAGATGCCGGAAATGGATACACAGGATGCTCTGACCTTCTGTGTCCTGCTCAATGAACTGTTTCGCAGTATCTATCCGGAAAACTGGCCATATCTTTGCGCAGCAGCAGTTTATGATCCACAGGATGTCGATCCATGGATGAGCTATCTGGTTCCTCAGGTCAAGGGAAACTTTGAAGAGGGCGAAGTGCTGATCATTGAAGACAGTGAAATGGATCTGGGACTGATTGATTCATTCTGCCGAAATTTTGACAGCCTGATGGGCATTGTCTATGACTATCTGGACTGGCTGGAAAATCCACAGGTGGAAAGCAGAGAAGATACAATCTATGAAGTGGATTTCGATGCGTTGATTGAAGAGATCAGGGAACGTAAAAAAGAAGAAGCCAAAAAGAAAAGCTTTTTCGCCCGCTGGAGAGCCAGACATTCCAAAAAGGACAAAGACAAGCCAGATCAAGCGGATTCAAATTCCGATGATGGTCCAGGCCATAGTGCAGATTCAAAACCTGACCAGCCAAAAGAAGAGGACACTTCGGCCTCTGATGGCAAGACCACACAATCCAAAACGGAACAACTAGTCAAATTTACAAGACCCGTTCCGGATGATTTAAATCAGCCAAATTCTTGAGGCAGATTCGTTATAAGCAAAACCAACAACACCAGTCAGCAGCACAACAGGAAAGGATGGGGTAGAGATGAACGAGGAAGAAAAGACACCATTTGATACCACTGCCTATCTGCGCTTTGGAAAAGATCAATTGCCTGACTATCTTCGACCTGGAAAGCTTCGTGAATTTCTGGAAGACAACGGCTATGCCGGCAATCCGTTAACCAAAGCCCGCAAAGCCCCGCAGACCGTTTTCAAGGATCTTGAAATGACGGACGAAAAAGGCCAGCCGATTCTCGCTTCTTCCTGTGATTTCTGCGGCCAGCGCATCAATGGTGTTTCTTACCAGCAGTTAGCCGATGGCCGGATCCGCTGCAATGAGTGTGCTTCTACAGCCATTGAAAACCTTGAAGAATTCAAACTGCTCTTTGAACAGTGCATCCAGCTGATGCAGGATTTCTATCAGGTGACTTTCCAGGTTTCCCTCGATATCCGGACGACAGACAGCGATGAAATTGCCCGCCGGACCGGAATGAAAGGACCGGAAGGAATGGGCAAAAAAGTAAGAGTGCTTGGCTTTGCGCAGAGTCAGAATGGCAAACATACGGTCGTTATTGAAAATGGCAGCCCAAGACTGGCTTCGATTGATACGATCGTCCATGAAATGACCCACATCTGGCAATCCATCTCCTGGAATGAAGCAGAGTTTGAGCGGCTGTACCACATGGGAAACAAGAAGAAAAATGCACTGGCCAGGCTGCTCGTGCGTGAAGGCATGGCCGTCTGGTCGGCCCTTCAGTTTCTTTACCTGATTGGAGAGACAAGTTATGCGTCTCGTCAGGAAGCTCTGATGGAAAATCGCAAAGATGAATATGGCCTTGGTTTTCTGTTGTTTCGCGAGCAGTTTCCTTTGATCCGAACGACTGATTTCCTGTATCGGACACCATTTACCGTCTTTCCGCCGATTCCACCAGAAACGATCCGACAGATTGTCAACCATATCTTTGCCTGAATCTTTCCTATGGAAAGACCAAAACGAATTGAATAAACATCAATCAAATTGAGCACCTGATTTTCCGCCCGGAAAGTCAGGTGCTTTTTGTCGTGAAGGTCTGACAGAAAATGAAAGGGCTGTGCGAAAAAATTATCAAATGCCGGGCTTAATGTTTCTACTTTATCCATATTGGACATTTTGATTCCATTTTTACGTTGTCCATATGGTCACGATGGGTTGGGGGTCGGATAGAGAAGACAGAATTTTTAAAAAGTCAAAACGGGAACGCTTCACCCTGCCGCATAAAGACAACATTAAGGGTAAAAAAGGCGTACCTTTGGGAGAATCGTAAAATCAGAGCACTGGTGAATAATGTCCGGATCAGATTCAAAGAAACTGAATGATTTGAGTGATGACAAATAAGGGAATTAAATTGTGAACAGAATGTCAAAATCCATGTAAATGCGAATCCGGAAGGGGGCAGGGATGCTATACTTTGCCTGACAGATGAATAATTAGAGGTAGAAAAGAATGTCAGACATTAAACCTGTAGACTACGAATCATTTAAGAAGAAGATTCCTCTTTTTAAAGAGAAATCTGAAGAGTTCTATAACAAAACTATGAACATGAAAGACTATAAGTCTTTCTCTGGAAAATACGGAAGCTATGCTCAGCGCGGCGGCAAAAAGAACATGCTTCGTTTACGTATGACCGCTGGTAAAGTCACTCCAGATAAACTGCACTTTGTTGCGGATATGGCAGATAAATATGCGATCGAACCGATCCATTTTACAACCTGCCAGACCATCCAGCTCCATAACCTCGACCTCGATGCGGTTGTGGATATCATGGACAAAGCTCTCGATCACAAGATCGTCTGGTATGGCGGCGGCGGAGACTATCCACGCAACGTCATGTGCTCCCCACTTTCCGGCGTTGAAGAAGAATACTTCGATGTAATGCCTTATGCGGAAGCATCCGCAAACTTCCTGCTGGACTTCATCGATAAGGAAAAAATGCCTCGTAAGCTGAAAGTCGGCTTCTCGAATAACCAGAAAAACGAACCACATGCCACTTTCCGTGACTTAGGCTTTGTCGCAAGACCAGATGGCAAATTTGATGTGTATTGTGCCGGTGGTCTGGGACGCGATCCAAAACTGGGTGTCCTGGTTGCAGAAGATGTAGATCCAAACGAAATTCTCTACTACATCGAAGCCATGATCCTGATGTTCCGTGCATATGGAAACTACGAAAACCGTGCGAAAGCCCGTACCCGCTATATGCAGGATGTTTTAGGTGCCGATGGCCTGCGCAGAGAATTCGCAAAATATCTGGCTCAGGTCAAAGAATCCAAAGACCTGACGCTGACCGATATCGAAATTCCAAATATCACCAAAAAAGGTGAAGGAGAACCTCTCGAAGAATCCTTCATCGTTCATAAACAGAAACAGCCTGGACTGTACGCTCTGCTCTATCATCCACGCGGCGGTATTGTAACCAAAGAAACAGTTCGTGCTCTGTCTGATGCCATTGATGGCATGGAAGATGTAGAAGTTCGTCTGAAACCAGATGAAGGCAGCTACATCATCAACCTGACTGCGGATGAAGCCCGTAAGATCCTGTCGATCATTGAAGCGGATGCAGCAACCAACGAATTCGAAACTTCTGAAGGCTGCATCGGTGCAACCATCTGCCAGGTTGGTCTGCGTGACTCTCAGGGTGCTTTAAAAGCAGTTCTGGATGCAGTCAAAGAAGCTGGCGACATTGCAGATAACGCTCTGCCTCAGATTCATATTTCCGGATGCACATCCAGCTGTGCTGCCCATCAGATTGCTCCAATTGGTTTCCGCGGTAACTTAAAAGTTGTCGATAAAAAACCTGTTCCTGCTTTCTCGATGTTTGTAGAAGGCGATGATATTCAGGGCAATGAAAAACTTGGTGAAGAAGTCGGAATTATCGCGGAAAAAGATCTGCCTGCATTCCTGGTTAAACTTGGCCGGGATATCACCAAATCGGGTCTGTCTTTCGAAGAATGGACAGATGCCAATCCAAACGGTCTGGTTGAAGAAGCACAGGAATTCTTCCTTTAATCAACAGACTGAAACGTTCAGACCAGAAAACTGAATTTGAATCTCATCGAAAGGCTTCGTGAAGGCGAAGCCTTTTTGAGTGGACGAGTATACGGGCGTTAACCTGCTGTAAGAATCTGAGTGATTCGAAGCGGCAAAATGCCCGGAAAGGATAAAATAAGGTCGTTATTGTCAGACCACAGGCAAAGAGTCTGTGCCAGAAACCATGCAGTAAATCTTTGCCAGACAGGTAGAAGATCTTTGTCAAACGGGTCTGATCCAACAATTTAGAAATACAACAATACAGAAATAGAGGAGGTTCCATGAAAATGTTCAAATCACAGGCTTACTGCGCTCTGCTGGCAGCAAGCCTGATTCTTTACGGCTGCTCTTCCAGTCAGTCTTCCACCACATCAAGTGCAGGCCAGAGCTCAACCACAGCTTCTTCCAGTGTTGAATCCAAAACTGATCAGTTTTCCAGTGCCGTTTCCAGCTCTTCAGATACCGAAACGATTACCCTGGTGGATGACCTGGACCGGACCGTGGAATTTGAAAAGCCGCAGCGGGTTGCCGTTCTGATTGGCAGCTTTGCGGATGAATTTGCCAATGCGGGTGGAGAGAATCTGATTGTTGCCGCCCCACACGATACCTTTACCCAGTTTGATCTGGATCTCAAAGATGCAGCCGATCTTGGTGAGGTCAAAAATATCGCTCAGGAAACCCTGATTGCCGCTGAACCGGACCTGGTCATTGCCAGTGCCAAAAATGACAGCCAGAAAAAGATGCTGGAAGTCCTGGAAAATGCCAATATTCCGGTCCTCTATTACGATGTGTCCAGCTTCGACGACTATCTGCGCACCCTCAAAGCCATGACAACCATTACGGGAGATACAGAAGCGTATCAGAAAAATGGTCTGGATCAGCAGGAAGCGATCGAGGCCATCCAGAATACCGAACGCAGTGAAACGCCAAAAGTTCTGGCCGTTCGTGAAACCGGTAAGGGTGTAAAAGCCTTAGGATCAGAGAACAGCCTGCTTGGTCAGATGCTTGCGGATCTGAAAGCAGAAAATATTGCGGGTGAAGGCGGACTGGATACGTTATCCATGGAAGAAATCCAGATGCAGAATCCAGGTGCCATTTTCTATGTTGCGCAGGGGAAAGATCAGGAAACAGCCGAACAGATGGCTGAGCAGCTGTTTACTTCGGATGCCTGGAAAAATCTCGATGCTGTCAAAAACGGCCGGGTCTATGTACTGGATCAGAAACTGTACAATTTAAAACCAAACGCAAATTGGGCCAGTGCACTTAAAGATCTGGAATCTATGTTGTATCCATCAAAATAATGAACAGAGTCGAAACTCTGAACAGATATAGATTCATGAGCAGATAAATGCTGTAAACGGATAGATGTCATAAACAAATAGACATCATCAATTGATACCCATCATAAACAGAAACTGGAAAGGAGAGCTGGTTAGACATGGATGATCATTCATCCTCTCAAAAGAGACCCAGAACAGATGGTCCCCCATGGGATCATCGAAAAAAAGATCATTCGAATCCAAATCGGGATGTGAAAGCAACGGGCCAGACGGGTCATCCGGGGCGCATTCTGTTTGTTTCCGTCTTGCTTTGTGCGGCCTGTTTTGTGCTCTCCTTACTGGCCGGACCGGCAGGATTGCTGGATCTGCGTAATCCAACCATGCAGACCATTTTGCTTCATATGCGGCTGCCACGGGCTTTAGGCTCACTGCTTGCCGGCAGTGCATTGGCTGTAAGTGGTGCTCTGATTCAGACGGTGCTCAACAACCCCTTGGCCTCCGCAAACTTGATCGGGATTAATTCCGCCGCCGGATTTTTTACCATTCTTGCGGGAATTCTCTTTCCGACGATGGTGGGCCTGCCCTCGATAGCTGGATTTTTTGGGGCGATGCTTTGTGCAGGAATGATTCTGCTTTTGATCTGGAAAAAGCAGGCCAGTAAGCTGACGATCATTCTGGCCGGGCTTGCCATCAGTCAGGTTTTTTCGGCCGGGATCGATCTGTTGACGGTCATTGTCCCAGATGCTCTGAGCGGGTATGCCTCGTTTAAAATCGGTTCACTGGCTTCGATTTCTTTATCGAAGGTCGGTTATGGAGCCATTTTGATTTTGCCGGCGCTGGCTCTGGCGATTTTTTGCAGCAGACAGCTCGAAATGTTTTCGCTGGGGGCGTTACAAAGCAAAGCCCTTGGATTTCCGATCCGACGCTGGACGGTCATCTTTCTGGCTTTAGCCGCCTTACTTTCGGCGGGAACGGTCAGCTTTTGTGGAATGCTTGGCTTTGTCGGCCTGATTGTCCCGGCCTGGCTGCGTCGGTTTCATCTGTCGGTCAAGACCTACCTGCTGGAATGTCTGTTGTGCGGGGCGATGCTGGTGTGTCTGGCCGATGTGTTAGGCCGCGTGATTCTGATTCCGTGGGAACTGCCGGCTGGACTCTTGCTTGCTTTGGCGGGTGGTCCGTATTTCCTGTATCTGCTATTAGGAAGAAGGAATCTGGATGCTTGAAGTCCGTTCTCTGAATGCCGGATATCCTTCCCGGCTTATTTTGAAAGATATCAATGCTTCGTTTGAGGCGGGCAAGCTTTATATTCTGCTCGGTCCGAATGGATCGGGAAAAACAACCCTGCTCAATACGATCGGCGGCTGGCAGAAGCCTTTTGGGGGTCAGGTTCTGGTCGATGGCAAAGATCTGTTTGAACAAAGTGACCGCCAGCGTGCCCATCTGACTGGCCGCATGGCCCAGCAGACTGCTTCGCTTTCCATGACGGTTTCCCGCTTTGTTCTGCTTGGCTGTTACGCCAATCAGGCCTGGATCAATCCGTACTCGCTTGCCGATTATCAGAAGGTGGATCAGGTTCTTACGGCGTTAAAACTGACGGATCTGGCCGATCGCCGGATGGACCAGATTTCTTCCGGTCAGCGTCAAAGGGCAGCGATTGCTCAGGTGCTCGCCCAGGATCCGGTCTGCCTGTTACTCGATGAGCCAGGCAGTGCTCTGGACCCTTCCGCCCGGTTTAAATTGATGGAAACGCTGGTCAGTCTGCGCTCGGCTGATCGGGTGCTGCTGGCGATTGTGCATGATCTGGATCTGGCTCTTCGTTATGGAGATGAACTGCTGGTTCTGGATCAGGGACAGCTTGTTTTTCAGGGAACCGGAGATGAGCTGGTCAGAAGCCATGTTGTTGAGGATGTCTTTGGTCTGGTCATCAAAGACTGGGATCCAGAGACCCGCACCGGTCGGATTTTCCCGGCCGCCTGTGAAGGAAAATGGATCTGATTTCTGGTCCAGAATTTTCAGGTTCTGAACTTTCTGTTCCTGGCTCTTTCGTTCTTGAATTCCGTATACAATCCTTTAAATTTGAACTGAATATTCATCAGACAGTCTGACTTGGATTTGGTCAGGCTGTTTTTTTGTGGTCTGATCATTTGATGGCTCAAGAAAAAGGGCGTTTGAAAGGAGGGGAAAGGGGAAGAAAGGCAGGAAACGGGCCCCTTTTGAGGACGGACGAGATACAGGATGGAGAATTTGTTCAGACGAACTAACCAAAACGGTTGATTTTGTGGCGAGATGGGTGGAAAAGTACGCTACAATGAGAAAACGCACACAAGGGAGGGAAGGAATATGACTGAAATTAAAGCAATCTGTGGCGATATTACCGAGGATCATGGCATGATGGCGATCGTCAATGCAGCCAATACCAGTCTGCTTGGCGGCGGTGGCGTGGATGGAGCCATTCACCGGGCTGCTGGACCTGAACTTCTTGAAGAATGTAAGACACTCAATGGCTGCCCAACTGGACAGGCTAAACTGACAAAAGGTTACAATTTACCCGCTGCCTATGTCATTCACACACCTGGCCCACGCTGGCGCGGTGGAAATGAGAAGGAAAGAGAACTGCTGGCAGACAGCTATTGGAACTGCCTGCAGGTCGCTCTGGACCATCAGATCAGTTCGGTTGCGTTTCCATCGATTTCAACAGGGATTTATCATTTCCCATTGCGGGAAGCCTCAATGATCGCTATTTCGACGGTAAAGCGTTTTGTAGATCACAATCCGGACGCTTTTTCGCAGATTCTCTTTGTCCTTTTCGATGACAAAACCCGGCACATGTACGATAAAGCCATTCACCAGGTCTGTTCAGCAGAGTCTGTCAGCTGATCTGCCCTGGCTTTTTTCGATTAAAAAAAGTCCGATTCAGGCATCAATGAAATGCGCGATCGGACTTGTCGTTTCTGAGGATATTTTCCCGAATCTGTCCTGGATTGATCGGGTTGATTGACCCGGTCTGTAAGGATCCAACAGGCGGTGTTTCTTTTTTTCAGGAGTAGTGTTCAGCAGTGTTCAGAATTTTCTTGTGGGATAGCCGGGTGCTCTCAGGGGACTGGGCTGTCCTATGCGGATTCTTTTTTGCTTCTCGCATCCGTAAGAAGCAGGCCGGCCACCTGTTCAACCTGGGGACTTGGGCTGATCAGAATTTCACTGTCTAAGTCACTGACCAGATCGGCAATCTCTTTGGACAGTGCAATGATCGTTTTGACACGCGGTCTTTTTTCCAGACTCTTCCAGCACTTGGCGGCTGTACGGCTTGGCAGAACCAGATAGTCATATTCTAGATCAGCTTCCAGAGCCCTTCCGGGTCGGCATTCGAAATCATACAGGGGCACAAAGTCAGTTTTGATATCGGTTCGCTTAGAAAGTTCATCCCGTAAAATTGGCAGAGCTTTCTGACTTTGCATCAGGACAACATGCTGGCCACTTTTTACCTTGCTTTGCAGTTCCCTGGCAAGGGAGGTGCTGTCAGAGCCGGAAGCCACCAGATCCGGAACGATCAAAGACTGTTCAAATCTTCTGGCTGTTCCTTTACCGATGCAGGCAATATGGATGTTGGCAAGACTTCTCAGATCCCGGTGTTCCTGGGAAAGCAGATTCAAAAAGCGCTCGGCCCCATGCGGTGAGGTGAAGACCAGCCAGTCCGGGTGATCGTCAAGAATGTCTGAAAGGTCGATTTCAAAATCCGTGTAGTCGTGGCGCAGAAGACTTGCCCACTGCATATCAGGAGGCAGAAGAGCACTTAGTTTTGCATTAAAATCTTCAGATCCGCCAAGAGCAATCCGGATTGGGTTAAGGGGGGAATAACTCGCAACAGAGCCCCCAATCGCAATAATTCCGGGACTTTTTAAACGATTTTCCTCTGCGCTCTTTGCGAGACGGCCAAGAGATGTTTTAATGCTTGTTGTCATTGTAAACACAGGACTTGTAAAGATTGCACAGGGAGTCGCGGGATCAAGGCCGGCTTCGATCAGATTTTGACTGATTGAATCCAGGTCAGCCATCCCCATCAAAAAGACAAGGGTTCCCTGAAATCCTGCAATCTGTTTCCACTCGGTTCTGGTTCGTGGCTGCTTAGCGTTATGGGCGGTGAGCACCATGAATCCAGCGGCCTGTGAGCGTTTTGTCAGTCCGAAGGCTTCTTTGGAGGGAATGCCATAGAACGACGAAATGCCAGGCAGGACGCGTACCGAGATGCCATGTGCTTCTAAAAATTCGATCTCTTCCATACCGCGGCCAAAGATCATTGGATCTCCCCCTTTCAGGCGGACGACCTTTTTACCGTCTAAAGCCTCGTCAACCAGCAGCTGATTGATTTCACGCTGATCGGCACTGACCAGATGGCCCCGCTTGCCACGGTAAACTCTTTGCGCTCCTGGATGAGCACAATTGACGATGCTTTCATCGACCAGATCGTCATAAATGACGATATCGGCTCTGGCAATTGCTTCTTTTGCAGCAGCCGTCAGCCACGAAGCATCATGACAGCCAGCCCCAACCAGATCGACAACTGGTTTTGAATTCAGAGATGGATTTACGATCGGTTTGTCGCTCATTTTTGCTCCTCTTCTTTCTGTTTCTGGTCATATAACAACAGAAGGGCTTCAAGATGGTCTGCATCGAGCGGACCATGGTTGGCCAGACTGTCTTTAAACAATTGGGAAAACAAGGCTGCCCGTATCGGTTGAACCTTGTATCGTTCGATAATGACCGGCCGTAATGCAGCCAGCCATTCCAGAATGGATGAAAATTCTTCTGGGATAATCGAGCGGATCTGGTTTTTGATGTAGACGGCAGCACTTGGGGAAGCACCAGACGTGGAAACACCGATGACCAGATCGCCCTGTTCAATGACAGCGCCGAAAATACAGTCTGACAAGGCTGCATTGTCGACCACATTACAGAGGATCCCCTTGTAGCGACATGCTTTCGCGATCCTCTCATTTTCGAAATAATCATCGGTGGCTGCAATCACAAACTGGCAGCCATCCAGATCCGATACCATCCAGCCTCGATTGATCAGCTGGATTTTTTTTTGCGCCGCCATCTGCTCAAGCTCATCAGCGCATTCTGGAGCAATAATCGTCAAAGCCGCGCCCGTTTTGAGCAGCCGCTTCGCTTTTTCTAATGCCGTATGTCCACCCCCGATAATGGAAACGGGTTTGTTGGAAAAATCAAAAAATAAAGGAAAGTAGGCCATAAAAACTCCTTTCGTCCTTACTCTTACCAAGTATAGCGGTCACCCGGATTTTCCGGCTTTTCAAGGCCGCAAAAAATGAGTGGCTCTTATCTGGAATCGTGTCAGGCGGGGTTCTGTCTTTGAATGCAGAGGGGATCAAGATTCTTGAATCCATAATTTCGCTTCCAGAATTTGAATCTTATTCTTTTTCATCTGACCATTTCCCTCTGACCATTTGCCTTTGATGATTTCCCTTCGATCAAAGGAAGGCAGGTCAAAACCTTGCCTGAAATTTTGCGTAATTTTATGAAAATAACTGTATGAATTTAAATCCCAGTGGATTATGATCGCAACAGTCCAAAAAAGGAGGATAGACCATATTTGTACATTCCTGAATAGAAAAGATGTACAGGACAGAGATTCTATCTGTAAAAAATCCGGCAGGCTGTAAAGATCAGGAATGGTCATTGAACCATAGAACTGGAACTTGAGTCTTCACGGACAGACTGTCTGATCAGGATGAGTGCAGGACTCAATGGCCAGGGCGATTTATTTTTAGTAATGTTCAAAAAAGATGTCGAAAATACCCAGTTCAGGCATAGTGAAGACAGACTCAACGGTGTTCACCATACACAGACAAAAAACAAGGCCGTACAAGTGTTGAAAGTTGAAAAGGGTAAAGATAAATCGCTATCATAAAGTGAGTTTAGGGGTGCCTGACATTGTTGATCTTTCTGTCCCGATCCGCGAAATGAAAGAGTGAATATTCAAATCCGAATTATTCATAAATGGATAAAACCATATCTTGAATCGTATCGACATGAAGTAACTTTATGGTCAGTCAGGTCGAAATTCAGGCTGTGAATATGGAAAAAACTGCCATAAATATGGCTCATATAAATATTAAAATCGTTCAAAGACAGAACGATTATTCCTGGACCAATACGAATTTTGTCCCCAGAAAATGGGCATAAATGCGCAAAAAATGCCATTTTTGTTGGTTACATAAAAATAACTCAATTAAGATTTTCTTTAAATGGAGAAATCTATTGATAAACTTCGGTAAAAAAGTGTAAGATTTATAAAAAGTGAATGGATAGTGGCGGAGATGATATACAGAATTCACCGTTCGAAGATTACATCCATTTGCCAAGTGCGAATCAGGCGATTGAAGGAGGGGGTCCTGCACAGATAACCTGAAATTCGACTTTTCCCGTTTTAATTCATTTCGACGTCCAGTCAGTCTGCGTTTTGAAGATCTTTTTTCAGGATGTGGAAAAGAAAAATTGTTCTGAATCCGCAGACAAAAATCAAAGGAAAGGATAAAGCTTCTCAACGTGATTTGAATTTACCTGGGAGAACTCCTCGATATACGGATAGCAGTGCGTTTCGAGGGGATGTACCGCCGACTGGGTGGGAATTTACGCATGTGGACTGTCAGCACATCTGCCTATGCTTCCAAATTGCCGACAGGAAGAAACATGAATAGAAGAAGGCCGTAAGGCTGAAACGAGAAGCAGGGATTGTCTTTGGCGAAAAAATCTGCTTGTGTGGAACTTGAAGTTGGTAGTCCTGAATATTCAGTCGTTCATGCTATTCAGGATACGAGAGAACGGCTTCAGATTACACAGACCGAACTTGCTAGACGCACTGGGATTGACCAGGGGGATATTTCTAAACTCGAACGTGGAACGCGAAACCCGTCTTTAAAGCTGCTTAAAAGACTCGCTCACGGTCTGGGGATGGAACTTAAGATTTACTTTATTCCTATCGAATCGTCTCAGGAAGGCGATAGCCAGCCAACCGATCATGCCGGACTTTAATTAGTCCGGTTTTTTTGACCCCATTTTTCCTGGAACATAAAAAACAGGCTCCATACAAGGAGCATACGGGGATCAACAGGAAAACAGTCCCCGCTCAATCAATGAGAGTTTGCCAGACTTGCCATGTTCGATACAATAAAGAATTGAATCCATCGATTGAATCCACAGGGAACAAAATTTCAAATTCTGTCCGTCCCTGATTTTCTGGTTCTCGTTTTCATCTTCCTGAGATCTGCTTTTGATCGTCTTTTTTGGGCGAATCGGCAGATCGACCTTTAGAATAAAGGGTGAAAGCAGAAATCAGAAAAGGAAAAGCGCCATCCGTACAGGGCCTCCATGACAGGATGCCGTACAGGACTTCCATGACAGGATGGACTTCCAACTGGAGTCTGCTCTGTGTCTTACAGGATCTGACTGTCAGATTCAGTCAGATCTAAGCCTGTCAGATTATGGCACCGGAACTCGATTTGGATTTTAAACGGAAAAGATCCTGGATTTTGCCAGGATGATTTAGAAAGCAGAGGCATTCTTATGACCGAAACAATAACAGATCCAAAGGATCTTCTTCATACACTTGATTACGCCACACCGGCCCCGCTCCCTTCGGCCTTAGCCGGCCGCCGACCAGAAGACATCAAGGTTCTGGTCGGCCTTTCCGGGGGCGTGGACAGTGCGATTGCTGCCTTTTTACTCTCGAAGCAGGGCTTTGATGTTACCTGCTGCTTCATGCGCAACTGGGACTCTTTTGCCAATAACGATGTGGCCGGCAACCCCGACCTGCTCAATCCTGTGTGTCCGCAGGAACAGGATTATCAGGATGCCAAAGCCGTTGCTGATAAACTAGGCCTTGAACTGCTGCGGGTTGATTTTGTCCGGGAGTACTGGGATGACGTATTCTCCGTCTTCTTAAAAGAATATGGCCGCGGCCGTACGCCAAATCCGGATATCCTGTGTAACCAGTTCATCAAGTTTGATGCCTTTTATCATTATGCGATGGACCACGGTTTTGATGCGCTGGCGACAGGTCATTATGCCTCCAACTTTGTTGAAGATGATTTTACCTGTCTGGCCAGAGCAGAGGACTTAAACAAAGACCAGACCTACTTTCTGGCACAGATTGCCGAAGAACCATTATCCCGTACGATTTTCCCACTGGGTACGCTGACCAAACCACAGGTTCGCGAAATTTCAAGGGAGCTGGAACTGGATTCCGTTTCTTCCAAAAAAGACTCCACCGGCATCTGCTTTATCGGTGAACGCAATTTCCGCCAGTTTTTAAGCAACTATCTGCCTGCCAAACCGGGAAAGATCATTGATCTGGATTCCGGAACGGTCGTCGGTGAGCATCAGGGGGTTCTGTATTACACCATCGGCCAGCGCAAAGGTCTGCATATCGACCGCTTTAAAGGGCCATGGTTTGTCGCCGGCAAAAACGTCGAAACCAATGAGCTGTATGTGGCCAGAACTGATCAGCGGCACTGGCTGGATTCTGACAGTGCCCGCATTGAAAACATCAACTGGCTGGTTGAAGACGGCTATACCTTCCCGGAAAACTGCACCGTAAAATTCCGCTATCGTCAGGCTGATATTCCGGTCCGCCTGAAAGTGGATGGCAACACTGCCACTGTTTATTACCCGCAGAAAAGTGCGGCTGTAACCCCAGGTCAGGAAGCGGTTTTCTATGATGGCAAACGCTGCCTTGGCGGCGGTGTCATTGAACAGGTTTTCGACCAGGGTCAGGATCTTTTCGAAACCATCAGAAAGCGAGCTGAAAGTTTTGGCAAACACTGAGACCGCCCAGGAATTATATGAAGAAATGGATCCCCGGTTTGATCCCGCAACGGATCCAGTAATGAATCAGGAAGTGGATGTGGATCTGTCGGACGGATTTATTCCAGTCGGCAGTCTGTCCTTCGGAAAGGCACGTCTGGCATCGGATGATTTGTCCGACCAGTCTTTCCAGCCCGCTTTGCCAGCCCAGGATCCGGCTTTAGATCAGGATGACGATCTGTTACAGGAACCCGAGGAACCACAGTGGCCTGTCTTTACCGGACAGATTGACCGGATTTATTTCAATCGGCCGGAATCGGGCTTTGTGATTGGGGCCATGCGGGAAGAGCAGATGAAAAAAACGATCCGGTTTAAAGGCACGCTTCCTGGATGTGAAGTCGGCCAGCTGTGGCAGATTCAGGGAGGCTGGGTTCATCACGAAAAATATGGCGACCAGATTGAGGTCGATAAGGCCAGACAGTTAGAAAAAAGTTTTGATGAAGACCTCGTTCGCTTCTTTTCCTCTAACCGGTTTCCAGGTGTCGGAAAAGTCAGCGCAAAAAAGATTGTCGAGACCCTTGGAGAAGGGGCTATTACGACCATTCTGCAGGATCCGAGTGTCCTGACCGAACAATGCCAGCTATCTGAAAAACTTGCCTATGTAATCAAAGATGGTCTTCGCGGACTTGGCGGTAAGGGGCAGCAGATGGAACAGTTGCTGCGCTGGGGCCTGAATCAAAGAGACATCAACATGATTCAGCAGCTTCCGGATGATATGCAGGAAAATCTGCTCAAAGATCCGTACTGGGCTTTTTATAACGTCCGGGGGTTTGGCTATGAGTCCTCTTCAAAACTGGCAGATGGCTGTCATGTTCAAAAAGACGATCCCCGCCGCATTGAAGCGAATGTCTATCATCAGCTTCGGCAGATGGTTCAACGCTCCGGTTCTACAGCCATTACCCGCGCAAATCTTGCAGGAATGTGCCAGGTCTCGGAAGAGCTTTTGACTCCGGCTTTAAAATCACTGATTCACCGTAAGCTCATCACAGTGCGGGACAACTTTGTCTATCTAAGCGAACAATATCAGGCAGAGCTTTTAACCTCGGCCCTGATTTATACCCATCTTTTCCAGGTTGAAGCGCCTGAATACCAGACCATTGAAGCGGCCCTGCGCAAAGTCGAAAGACGCTATCGTATTCAATATGATAAGGACCAGCATAAAGCGGTTCATACGTTTCTCAACAATTCCATGATGATTCTCAACGGCGGACCGGGTACTGGTAAAAGTACCTTGCTTAAAGGCCTGCTGGCGATGATTCAGGAATTCTATCCGAGTCAGACACTCCTGCTTTGTGCCCCGACGGGTCGGGCAGCCAAGCGGATGAATGAACTTTCCGGCCGCAGTGCCCGCACTATCCATTCACTTTTAGGCTGGGATGCCGATCTCGATGCGTTTGCCCGCAATGAAAACCACCCGCTCAGCTGTGATTTTCTGGTCGTCGATGAGATGTCGATGGTTGACAACCGTCTGTTCTCCTCTTTGCTTCGGGCTTTGCCGGGGTATTGCCGGATTTTGCTGATCGGAGATGAAGATCAGCTGGAAAGTGTAGGGCCGGGCAATGTGCTGCGCGATCTGATTGAATCAGGCAAAGTTCCCGTCGTCCGTCTGGAAACCCTGCACCGTCAGAAAAAGGGAAGCGGAATTCCGCTGCTGGCCAGTGAAATCCGCAACAATCGCCCGGTGACGTTTGAGGATCCAGTGGCTTTTCTCAATGTACGACAGGAAGAGACCATGGCTGCCCTCGAAAAGGTCATTGACGAGCAGGAAGATCCGACCAATGTGCAGATTCTTGCTCCACGCTATGGCGGCACAAGCGGCATTCATGAAATCAATGCCATGATGCAGAATATTATCAATCCGTTTTCAACCTCGAAACCAGAGATTGCCATCAGCGTCACAACCTCCGATGGCAAACGGGCGATGACTTTCCGGGAGGGGGACAAAGTCCTGCTTAAGATCAATATGGCCGAACTGGATGTTTACAATGGCGATATTGGCGAGATTACTTCTGTCGATCCGATGACCGGATCGTTGATCTGTGAGTTTAACGGCATCGAAGTCGAATTCACCAAGCAGGATCTGTACAACAACATTACCCATGCCTGGTGCATATCGATCCATAAATCTCAGGGTTCTGAATACCCGAATGTCTGCCTGATTGCCGACTCGAATGGCGGGTCGATGCTTCGCAAAAGACTGTTGTATACGGCCATTTCGCGGGGGAAGGCCAAGCTTACGATTATTGGCAGTGAGTCACTTTTCCGCAATGGCGTCCGCACTCAGGAAAGCGACCGGCGGCAGACGACGCTGCAGCTGCGCATGAATCAGTACTGGCAATACATGGCGCGAAAACTGTGAGCAATCGCTTCGTTTTTGGAATGGTTTCAATTGATCCTTGCCTAAAATGGGAGGATTGTTTTACATCTTTGCGCGAATCAGTCTATAATACGATTTGCAGTGCAGACAGGGAAAAGAAGCAGTGTTTCGGATAGAAGAGAGCAGCGGTTGGTGAAAAGCTGCCCGGAGTCTGTTTTACGAGCCGCCCTCGAGCTGCCGCTTCCGGCGATATCGGAGAATTAAGGGTACTTTCCGCACAATGACAAGGAAAGTAAACCGGGATGGTAACGCGTGTTCAACGTTCCTGGAGACAGGGACGTTTTTTTGTGCTTTGTCAAAAAGTGCACAAGCAGCGGAATGCTGATCGTCCCGATCCAGTAAAAGATGGGTTTTTCCCTTACTTATTCTTACTTATCTTTAATTATTCGATATCCTGACCAGGCAGCAAGACAGGCCATGTCTGATGCGAAAGGAGAAAAACGACATGAAACAGCTGACAGGTAACCAGGTCAGACAGATGTTTCTGGACTATTTCAAGTCTAAAGATCACATGATCGAACCAGGAGCAAGTCTGGTTCCACACAACGACCCGACTCTTTTATGGATCAACGCGGGAGTTGCAGCGCTGAAAAAATATTTTGATGGTTCTGAAAAACCGAAAAAGAACCGTATTGCCAACGCGCAGAAGTCTATCCGGACCAACGACATCGAGAATGTCGGAAAAACGGCCCGTCACCACACATTCTTTGAAATGCTGGGCAACTTCTCCATTGGTGACTACTTCAAAAAAGAAGCCATTCCATTTGCATGGGAATTCTTAACCAGCCCGGAATGGATCGGTTTTGATCCAGAAAAGCTGTACATCACGGTTTATACCGATGACGATGAAGCCTACCGGATCTGGACTGAAGTGTGCAAAGTAGATCCAAGCCACATTCTGAAAACACACGAAAACTTCTGGGAAATCGGTAAAGGCCCAGGTGGACCAGACACGGAAATCCACTATGACCGTGGACCAAAATACGATCCAGAAGGTCTTGGCGAAAAACTGTTCTTTGATGAAATGGAAAACGACCGTTACATCGAAGTCTGGAACGTCGTATTCAGCCAGTATGACTGCAACCCTGAAATCGACCGCAAAGACTACAAAGAACTGCCACAGAAAAACATTGATACCGGTATGGGTCTCGAACGTCTGGTCGCTCTGATTCAGGATGGCGAAACCAACTTTGATACCGACCTGTTCTTACCAATCATTCATGAGACAGAACGTCTTTCCGGCAAGAAATACGAAGGCGACAACAAGATGGCTTTCCGCGTTATTGCCGACCATATCCGTACACTTGTCTTCGCTTTAAGTGATGGCGCAGGCTTCTCGAACTCCGGCCGCGGCTACGTTTTAAGACGTGTTCTGCGTCGTGCTGTTCGTTTCGGTCTGAAACTCGGTCTGGACGAACCATTCTTATACCGTCTGGTTCCAACCGTTTCCGAAAACATGAAAGAGTTCTATCCATACCTGATGGATCACATTGAAGAAAACGAAAAAGTCATCCGTCGTGAAGAAGAAACTTTCAAGAAGACCCTGAAAAACGGTCAGGCTCTGCTCGACGAAGAAATGGCCAAAGCCAAAGATGGCAAACTGAGCGGTGAAGTTACATTCAAACTGTATGACACCTATGGCTTCCCATTTGAAATGACTCAGGAAATCGCTGAAGAAAACGGTCTGAAAGCTGACCGCGCTGATTTTGATGCTCAGATGGAACAGCAGAAAGAACGTGCAAGAGCGGCAAGAAGCAAAGAAGATTCCTTCGGTAAACAGAACGAAGAACTGATGAACTTCACTGAAACCTGCACATTCACCGGTTACGATCACTATGAAGACGATGGCCGTGTCATCGCTCTGTTCAATAAAGAAGGCCACATGGTCGATGAACTGTCTGACGAAGGTCAGGTCATCCTCGATGTCACTCCATTCTATGTACAGTCCGGTGGTCAGGTTGCTGATACTGGTACATTAACTGGCGAAGATGGCGTAAAAGCCCATGTTGTTGACGGGATTAAGACTCGCAACAAACAGCACCTGCTTCAGGTTGTTGTCGATGAAGGCGAACTTCATGTCGGCGATCGTCTGCATCAGGTTGTTGATGTTGAACGTCGAATCAACACCACTGCCAACCACTCTGCAACTCACCTGCTGCAGTCTGCTCTGAAATCCGTTCTTGGTGATGGCATTCACCAGGCAGGAAGCTACGTTGGCCCAGAATACTTACGTTTTGACTTCAACTACCGTGACAAACTGACTCCAGAACAGCTCGAAGACATCGAAAACAGAGTCAATGTCATGATCGAAGACGCTCTTCCTGTAACCAAGGAAATCATGCCAATCGAAGAAGCCAAGAAAACAGGCGCAACTGCTCTGTTTGATGAAAAATACGGCGACGAAGTCCGCGTTGTTACCATGGGTGACGTATCCAAAGAATTCTGTGCCGGCTGCCATGTTGGCAACACCAACGAAATCGGTCTGTTAAAGATCGTTGGTGAAGAATCTATTGGTTCCGATACCCGTCGTATCACGGCCAAGTCCCGTAAGGCTGCTTACGATGACTTTGCCGCTCAGCAGAAAATGCTTGAGCACATTGCCAAGACTGCAAAAGCAAAAGGCATCAAGAATCTGACTGACAAGATCGACTCTTCCTTCGAGCAGATGAAAGAAATGCAGAAAGAAATCGCCGATCTGAAAAACCAGATCTTCACCCTGAAATCCAAAGAATGGGCAAGCCAGGCCAAAGACATCAATGGTCTGCATGTTCTGACTAAACAGGTCAGCGGCATGGATGGCAAAGCCCTTAAGGAAATCGCTTCTACGCTCAAAGGCAATGACGATTCCATGGTTGTTGTTCTGATTTCCAATAACGATGGCAAATTGGCGATTGCAGCTGGTGCTGGTAAAGAAGCCGTAAAACGCGGTGTTCATGCTGGTAAGATCGTTAAAGAAGCAGCTGCCATTACCAATGGTAAAGGCGGCGGAAAACCAGACCTGGCTCAGGCCGGTGGATCCGATGCTTCCAAGATTGATGAAGCACTGAACAAAGCCAAATCCATGGTTGAAGAAATCTAAGCAATCTCTTATCCCATTTGAATTTGTGATGAAAGCCGAGGATATGAATATCCTCGGCTTTTTTGATTGAAAACGCCGAGAAAGAAAGCCCAGAAAGAAAGCCCAGAAAGAAAGCCCAGAAAGAAAGCCCAGAAAGAAACAGGAAGAAAAAAGAAAGATCGGCAGCAAGCCCAAAAACTGGAAATGATCGGAGTCAGTCTGGCTGAAGTCCTCCAGGAAGTTTTTTGTTGAGATGAAAAATGACGTAAAACCATACATTTTGAGTGAAATCTGCCACAGACAGGGAAAATATGCAAGATTGAATTTCAAAGTCGATTCTTGAAAAAGAAAGGACGGGTTCAAACCGTTCAGAACCACCCATTCAGCCAGCGCTGGAAAACAAACTGAAGCGGGTAAGTCTGTCGGTCGATTTGAAAGCAGAAATCTTACAGCCTGCTTTGAAAAGAGCGAGTCAGGTCTGTGGTCAGATGGGTGGTCTGACTGCGCTCCTGTAACAAAGTCTGTTGATTTGAGGCAGAAAGAAAGCCCTGAACCGGTGGGCAGTTCAGGCAAGACCATGACTTAACAGACCTGTCAAGGAAACTTTGTTATTCTAAATCAGATACGCCCAATTTGCCCCATAACAAAGTGGATTTCAATTCAAACGATCCTGATCAATGGGCAGGATTGTCCAAAAAGAAAGCCAGGTTGATTCTGGTCTTTTCAAGGATGTTTACTCAAGGCAATCCAAAGCCCAAAGGAAGGTAATTCACCAAGTCCTGCCATCGGTTTTCTGATCAAATCAGCAGTATTGAACTGCCCAATCGGCTAAGGTATTCATAAACATGGCTGAACGGATCTGCCAGTCCATCCGGCCGCAAGCCCTGTAACAGGCAGACTGTACAGGGAAAACGGCAGGTTCAGCTATGATCATAAAAAGCTGCTGACAGACTCAGATTTTTGAAGAAAAGTGGGGTAATCGCCAATAAAAAGTCCCATTTTTTGAAAACTGGTGGCAAATCTGAGCGTCTTTTCAAGAAATGAGGATTGGTGTATCATATAAGCGCTTTAACAAGGAGGGTTAACAATGGCTAATATTACAGAAACAGTAATGTTCACCACCGAAAAGATTCGTCGTGAAAATATTAAACGTATTCTTCGGGAAGTTTCTGAAGCTCTTGAGGAAAGGGGATATAACTCCGATAACCAGATTGCCGGTTATCTGATCAGCGCGGATCCGGCCTATATTTCCTCCTACAAAGATGCCCGGAATACCATTCAGAAAGTGGAACGCTACGAGATTATTGAAGAACTCGTCAGAGCGTACCTGGAGAAATAATGGAAAGACTGATCGGGCTTGATCTTGGTTCAGTCACCTGCGGTGTTGCCATCAGCGATCCGTTAGGCATGATTGCCAGAGCTCTTACAACAGTACGCTTCGCACCGGACGATTACGATACGGCCCTGGCGGAAGTACTGAAAATTATTCGCGAAAACAAAGTTAAAAACGTAGTCCTTGGTCTTCCCAAACACATGAATGGCGACATCGGTGTTCGTGGTGAGATCTCACAGAACTTCGCTAAGAAGCTGGAGGAAAACGGAATCCACGTCGATTTGTGGGACGAACGCCTGACCACAAAGGCAGCAGAAAAAATTCTGATTTCAGCGGACCTGTCCCGCAAAAAACGGAAAAAAGTAATCGATCAGATGGCAGCAGTACAGATTCTGCAAAGCTATCTCGACCGTAAAAATGGCGGTCTTGTTTCGTTTTAATCAAGTTTTTCCAGGGGCAAAATATTATTTTTGCCCCTTTATTGTTTTGGTGCAGCTTTCAGGTTCTTTGATCAGGGAATGAACCGGAAGTCAAAAAGGAGGACATTACATGATTGATTCAAATTCTTTATATGTGAAGGATGAAGACGGCAACGAAAAGAGAATGATCATTCTGTTTACATTCAGCAGTGATGATTATGGCAAATCGTATGTTGTTTTCCAGGATCCGGAAAATGAAACCGGTGAAATCTATGCGTCGGCCTACAATGATGATGGCGAACTGCTCCCAATCGAAACTGATGAAGAATGGGATATGGTAGAAGAAGTCATCAATACGTTCGTCTCCGACGAGGAAGAAACGGATGACTAAAAGGAAGGTCCGAAAAAAAAGTCATAAGGGGTTATGGATAACACTGATTCTTCTGATTGTTCTTGCCGCAGGAGCGGGCGGGGCGTACTTCTGGTACTCTTCTTCGCTCAAACCAGTCGGTGGGGAGGAACAGAAGATCGGAATCGAAATTGATCAAGGGGAAGGCCTGAATACATTACTGCATCAACTGAAGGAAAAAGGCCTCATCAAATCTGAAGAGGCCGCAAAGATTTATGGCAGACTGGAAAATCCAGAGATGTATGCCGGAACGTACGAACTCTCGCCAACGATGAGTGTTCCAGAAATCTTTGCCTATCTGGCCAATCCGGCCAACGCCGTTACGGACTATATCCCGGTCATGATTCCAGAAGGAACATGGGCCAAAGATACTGCTCAGATCCTCGCGGATGAAGTTCCAAATCTGAGCAAAGACGAGTTCATGCGGCTTTGGAATGACGATGCCTATATCGAACAGCTGGCTGCGGAATATCCATTCCTGGATCCATCCAAGCTGGAAAACGATCAGTACTTCGTCAAGCTGGAAGGCTACCTGTTTCCAGATACATATTATGTCGGTCTGGATGCAAACGAAGACCAGGTCACACGGATGATGCTGGACCGCTTCAATGAAGTCTATGCCGCCCATCAGGCAGAAATCGATAACTGCGGGCGCTCCATTCAGGATCTGATCACGCTGGCCAGTGTGATTCAGTTTGAAAGCGGCGATCCATCCGAAATGAATGACATTTCCGGCGTGTTCGTCAACCGCCTCAATCACGGAATGCCATTAGAAAGTTCCGTGACGGTCTGCTATGCACTGTACGATGATTTCAACTCAGGTGAAGACTGCGAAACCAATACGCAGATTGATTCCCCCTACAACACTTACTTACATTCAGGACTGCCGATTGGGCCGATTCTCAATCCAGGCGAAGATGCAATCATGGCGGCTTTACGGCCGACCGGACACGATTATCTGTTCTTCGTTTCCGATGTGTATGGGGATGGAAAGACGTACTTCGCCAGAACCTACGATGAGCATCTTGCCAACATCGATCGATTCAATTTGCAGATTTCTGATTCTCAATAAAAAACGTGATACTATTTTAATGTTTTGAAATCTGGAGGATTGAAACATGGCTGAAAAAATTTTTGTAACCCAAGAAGGTTTGGAAGAACTCCATGCCGAGCTGGAAAATCTTGTCCATGTCGTAAGACCTGAAGTCATCATTGAACTGCAGGAAGCCCGTGCACAAGGTGACTTGTCCGAAAACGCCGACTACGATGCTGCCCGTGATCATCAGGCACGTGTCGAAGCTCGTATCAAAGAACTCGAATCTCTGATTAAAAATGCGGAAATTATCCAGGAAGGTGCAACCGGAACCAAAACAGTTCGACTGGGTTCTACTGTAACCATTCACGATAACAGCGACGGTACCGAAATGACATTCAACATTGTTGGTACCATTGAAGCTGACCCATTTAATAACAAGATTTCCAACGAAGCACCACTGGTCAAAGCGATTCTCGACAAAAAAGCTGGAGATACCGTTCTGGTCAAAGGTGTAGAAGAACCATACGAAGTAACAATTGAATCTGTTCTTTAATGAAAAAGCGTTCGACCTGTTCGAGCGCTTTTCTTTGTATCAGGGAGTTTTGCGGGGATACAGCAGCAGAACTGGAGCTGGAAGCTGCGCCTGGCTGTAAATCTCTTTGGACCTTTGCCTGAATTCAGTCGGACAGACTGCCCAATCCATACGACCCCTTGCCCGGATCCAGTCAGAAAGTCTGACTCAATCTGGTCATGATATTAAACAGTTAATATTTGATGTATAGCGTTTAGAGGGGTGGATCTGGCGGCATGGTATACTGAGCAGACAAGACAATCAGCAAGAAAAATCTTTGAAAAGAATCTGCTCAATCCTGTGTGCATGGCTCCATGTCGGAAACCAAAGACAAAAGGGAAGGGACCAAGAGAGAAACTGGTCTACAGAGCAACTGGCAGGAAGCATGAACAGACAGACGGGAAAACAAGGGAAGGCGGTCAGGCGGATATGGTCTACGTTTTGATTGGTGAAGACGCTTCACGAATGGAGTACAAACTGGAGCGGATTAAAAAAGAAGAAAACTGCGATCAGATCGATCGCTTTAACTGTGCAAAGGATGATCCGGCCGAGATTAATAATGAGCTGGTGACGATGAATCTGTTTGCCGAAAAACCGATGGTCATTTTGACCAATGCTACGTTTTTAGGGGCAAAGAACACCACGCCCTTTAAGCCCGAAGAAATTCTGGCCAATATTCCGGATGACAAAGTCGTTGTGATGATGGCCGAAATCAAAAAGATGGATACCCGCAAGAAGGTCATCAAGAATCTGCAGAATACCGCAAAAGTTCTGGACTGCATGCCGCTGGACGAGAAAAACCAGCCCGGCGAAATTCAGCAGATGATCAAAGAGCGCAAGCTGAAAATGGATCGGGATGCCTTTGAATGGTTCTGTGCCAATGCAGGCTATTCTCAGCCGGTTCTAGCCGGTCAGCTCGATAAACTGGCTCTATACTCCGATCACCTGACTCTGGCTGATGTCAAAGCTCTGACGACCGTAGAACCGACGCACAACGTCTTTAAAATGACGGATGCACTGTTTCGCAAGGACCGGGTCAAGCTGCTGGAACTGTATCGGACTTTCAGGGGTCAGAATATGGAACCTCAGGCGATTTTGGGGCTGCTGGCCGGACAGATCCGTTTTGTTTACCAGGTGCGGGTGCTGATGGACTCGGGCTGTAAAAAAGAAGAAATCATGGACATTCTCAAAGCTTCAAGCGGACGCATCTGGAATACGATGAAAAATGCGAATCGTTTCCGGGCTGATCAGCTGCTCGATAACCTGGCTTTGTTATCGAATCTGGATGAAACCATTAAAAGCGGGCGGATGGACCGGGATACGGCGTTTGAAAACTTTATCCTCCAGATTCAGGATCCGTCGTCCAGATAATCGGGGAATGGCTTTTGAAGTCCTTGGATCAAGTCTTTAATGGATTTGAATTAATCTTTATCGGATTGATTTGCCAAAGATTCGTTTTTTGGACAGAATCCATCAGAAAAGTTCAGAAGCAAAAATATTTTTGAGAGTTAAAAACAGTCCGCTTTCGATAAAATTGTTTGCGCTTTCGTGTCAGGAACGATGTATGGCGAAAGAAAAATTTCAGACAAGAAAATGGGTAGAGAATAAGGCTGATTTTCAGGATGGACAGCGCACAAATCTGGAAAAATCAGGGTCAAAGCCGATCAAATTATCGATCAGAAACGATATAAAAAGAAAAACCGAACAGAAAAAACAGATCGAAAAAAAGAGCTGGAAGGCCATGATGGTCCTCCAGCTCTTTGAATTTTGATCGCCCGTAGAAATTGAAGATCTGTAAAGACCGGGTTTCTTGCAGACATGATCTGCCATCTGGGCAAGTCCTGCAGCAGGGCACAAAAAAACGAAGCCGAAGCTTCGCTTTTGTTGTTTTGATCAAAACGACAAATAACTGACTCGTAGAGAGTCATTTAAAAAACGATATCTAAAAGGATATCGTGTTTTTACTTGATAGAGTTAACTGCTTTAGCAAGTCTGGATTTCTGGTTGGAAGCATAGTTTTTATGCTTGAAACCTTTAGAAACAGCTTTATCCAGTTTGGAGCAGGCTTCAGCATAAGCTGCAACAGCTGCTGCTTTATCTTCAGCTTCTACGGCTTTCAGCACTTTTTTGATCGCTGTCTTGAGAGCTGATTTCTGAGAAACATTGCGGCTTCTTGCTTTATTATTCGTGAGAACACGTTTTTTCTGCTGTTTGATCTGCGGCATGGGTACACCTCCTGACGTAACGCTTTGAAATTATAGCAAAGTGCTTTTTACAATGCAACAAATGCCCGCCTGATCAGTTATAATACAAACCCGAAAGGGGGCATTCCTTTTGAATTCCAGAATTATTTTTATGGGGACTCCCCAGATTGCGGCCGATGTTTTACAGGCACTGATCGACAATGATGCCAACGTTGTCCTGGTTGTCTGTCAGCCAGACCGCAAAGCTGGCCGTAAGGGTCAGCTGCACGAATGTGAAGTCAAACAACTCGCACAAAAACATAACATTCCTGTTTTCCAGCCGGAACGTATCCGCAAGGACTATGAACCAATTGAAAAAGCCAACGCCGATCTGATTGTGACCTGCGCCTATGGCCAGATTGTACCAAAAGCAGTCCTGGATGCACCAAAACAGGGATGCGTCAACTTACACGGATCCATTCTTCCTGAATACCGCGGCGCTGCCCCAATTCAGCGTGCCATTTATGATGGCAAGACAAAAAGCGGTATGTCCTTGATGAAAATGGAAGAGGGCATGGATACCGGTGGTGTGGCTGCCATCAAGGAAATTGAAATTCTTGATACGGATAACACCACAACCTTATTTGAAAAAATGGGGAAAGCAGCCGGTGAGCTGCTGATTGAAAATCTTGAAGCATTACTGGATGGTTCTGCACACTTTGAAGAACAGAATGAAGCTATGGCAACGTATGCTGCCAAGATTTCCAAAGAAGAAGAACAGATCGATCTGAGCAGATCAGATCGTGAAATTTTCGACCAGATCCGGGCTTTATCCAGAACACCCGGCGGGTATGTCATGGCCAACAACCAGAAGCTCAAACTGTTAACCGTACGCTATGTGCCCGGTGAGACACCAGGTATTGGTGTATTTGCCGCACCAAGTAAAAAACAGTTTGCGATGGGTGGTCATGAGGGACTTTTCTTGCTTGATGAAGTTCAGCCCGAAGGCAAAGCTGCCATGAGAACCGCTGATTTTGTCAACGGCAAAGGCCGCAGCCTGATTGGAAAGAAAGCGGGGGAATAACTTGGATCAGAAAAATATCCGAAATTTTTCAATCATCGCGCATATTGACCATGGAAAATCGACGCTGGCCGACCGGATTCTCGAACTGACGGATTCCGTTGAAAAACGGGAAATGAAAGACCAGATTCTCGACAGCATGGATCTTGAACGGGAGCGCGGAATTACCATTAAACTCAACGCCGTCGAACTGGTGTATCACGCCAAAGACGGCCAGGACTATCTCTTTCATCTGATTGATACGCCGGGGCACGTTGACTTTTCCTATGAAGTGTCGCGCTCTTTAGCGGCCTGTGAAGGGGCCATTCTGGTTGTTGACGCTGCTCAGGGTGTTGAAGCCCAGACCATGGCGAACGTCTACCTGGCTTTAGACAACGACCTGGAAATTCTTCCAGTCATCAATAAAATTGACCTGCCAAGTGCTCAGCCGGATGTCGTGAAAGAAGAAATTGAAAACCTGATTGGACTGGACTGCACGGATGCCGTCGAAATCTCAGCTAAATCCGGACTGAATGTTGATCAGGTTCTTGAAGAAATTGTCCACAAACTGCCAGCGCCATCGGGCGATGCGACAAAACCATTGCAGGCTCTGGTTTTCGACTCTGTCTATGACCCATACAAAGGCGTTATTGCCTGGGTTTCCATCAAGAACGGAAAAGTCAAAGTCGGCGACAAGATCAAACTGATGGCTTCCGGAGCCGAATACGAAGTCACAGAACTGGGTGTGCGCACACCAAAACTTTTAAACAAAACTGAACTTGAAACTGGGGATGTCGGCTGGATTGCGGCATCGATCAAAGACATCAAAACCGTCCGTGTTGGTGACACGATCACCTTATCCGATCAGCCAGCAGATGAACCACTCAAGGGATATAAAGAAATGCAGCCAATGGTCTATGCCGGTATTTATCCTGTCGATAATGCCCGCTATGACGATCTGAAAGAAGCCCTCGAAAAACTGCAGCTCAACGATGCATCCCTGCATTTTGAACCGGAAACATCCCAGGCCCTTGGCTTTGGCTTCCGCTGCGGCTTTTTAGGCCTGCTGCACATGGATGTTGTTGAAGAACGACTGGAACGGGAATACAACCTCAACCTGATTGCCACTTCGCCATCCGTAATTTACCGGGTTCATAAAACGGACAAGACGGTCGAAGAAGTCGACAACCCGGCTGCTCTGCCGCCTGCTCAGAAAATCGACTACATTGAAGAACCATATGTCAAAGCCGAAATCATGGTGCCAAAAGACTATGTCGGAACCATGATGGAACTCTGCCAGAAAAAACGCGGTGAATACGTCGATTTACAGGTTCTCGATGATACGCGTATGGAGCTGGTTTACCAGATGCCATTGTCCGAAATCATCTTTGACTTCTTTGACAAGATGAAGAGTGCAACCAAAGGCTACGCCAGCTTTGACTACTCGTTCTCCGGCTATCGCAAATCCGATCTGCAGAAGCTCGATATTCTGCTCAACGGCCAGCCGGTCGATGCCTTAAGCATTATTGTCCACAAAGACTTTGCCTATTCACGCGGCAATGCCATGACGATCAAGCTGAAAGACCTGATTCCAAAGCAGCAGTTTGAAATTCCAGTTCAGGCTGCCATTGGAAGCAAAGTCATCGCCCGTACGAACATCAAAGCCCTGCGCAAGAACGTCCTGGCCAAATGTTATGGCGGTGATATTTCCCGTAAGAAAAAACTGCTTGAAAAGCAGAAAGAAGGAAAGAAGCGCATGAAGATGGTCGGCAGTGTTGAAATTCCACAGGAAGCCTTTATGGCCGTCCTGTCCATGGACGAAGACAAATGATCCCTTCGGCCTACGTTCATATTCCATTCTGTGCTCACATCTGTACCTATTGTGCATTTGCCAGAACGGCAAGACTCGACTGGATTGAACCCTGGCTTGAACAGTGTGTTGCTGAAATCCAGACCTCGTTGCGCCATGCCAGAAAAGAAGATGAAAACTTTGCGCTCCAGACCGTCTATTTTGGCGGAGGAACACCAAGTCTTCTTTCTGTTGATCAGCTCAAAAGACTGACCGATTGCTTTCAGCCCTATCTTGCGGATGAATATGAATGGACCATTGAAGCCAACCCGGAATCGATTGATAAAGAAAAGCTGAGGTTTCTGCACCAGGCAGGCCTAAATCGGCTTTCCATCGGGATTCAGACTTTTGATGATGCAAGACTAAAACAGCTTGGCCGTCATCACTCCAGCAGTCAGGCAAAAGAATGCATTGCAATGGCCAGAAACGCCGGCTTTGACAACATCAGTTTTGATCTGATGTATGGCTTTCTGGATCAGACCCCAGAGCAGCTTGAAAATGATCTGGATGCCTTTCTGGATCTGGATGTCGAACATCTGTCGATTTATTCACTGATTCTTGAACCAGATTCCATTCTTGGCCGCAGACAGACGGAAGAGATGGACGAACAGGAAAGCGGCCAGCTTTTCGAACAGATCGAAACCCGCCTGGAAAAAGCCGGCTATACGCATTACGAAATTTCTTCGTATGCCAAAGAAAACCACTATGGTCTTCACAATGTGCTCATATGGCAGGATGGTCTGTATTATGGCTTTGGCTATGGTGCGATCGGCCGCAATGAACAGGGGCTCTATCACCATACAGGAGGGCTCAAAGACTACATCGAAGGAAATAGCCAGCTTGAATATGATGAAGATGCCAATCCCTGGTTCGATGCCATCATGACCGGCCTGCGGACAATCTTTGGATTGAATCTGAATGCCTGGAATAAGAAATATGGCTTTGACTTTGAAGCACGCTATCCAAAAACGCTTGAACGGTATGCTGATCATTTCCAGCTGAAGGATGGATATCTGAGTGTGGATCGCAAGGGAATGGAAATCCTGGATTCCATTCTGGTGGATTTTCTGATGGAAGATGAATCTGCCGGATCAATCTGATCTTTATAGTTTCGTCCCTGCAGTTTCTTCCTTAGAGCTTCCAGCAAGCATTCAGCCCTTTGAAAACTTGAACCTTTCAGGATCCAGACTGAATCAGAGACATCTGATGGTCTGGGTCCTTTTCTATTGGTGGATGATGTTTTGGCGGATTTGATATGAGTGAATTCGTTTGATATCCTTGCATTGGCTGCCATATGAAAGCCCTATGTCTGACGCCGGGGGATGCGGCTTTTTTCACTGCCATTCAGTTTTTCATTTTCTGGGCAATGAATTGCCGGAAAATGAATGCTGGGACTTGTTCTTTTGAACAAAAAAGACTAAACTGTAGCAGTTCGCTTCAGAAACCACTGAAACGAAGATTCTGACCGGATTCATACGCGGTATCTGGACACTCCGACCAATACTTCGTATCGAACGGAAATCGAAATGAAGGAGAAAATTTCATGACAAATGCAGAAAAGCAGGCAATCATTAAAGAATTTGCCGTACACGAAGGAGATACAGGTTCTCCTGAAGTTCAGGTTGCTATCCTGACTCGCCGCATCAACGAACTGACTGAGCACTTCAAAGTTCACAAACACGACTACCATTCCTACAGAGGTCTGATGCAGATGGTTGGTCACAGAAAAAATCTGCTGGCTTACCTGAAACGCAAAGATCTGGAACGTTATAAAGCTCTGATCGCAAGACTTGGTCTGAGAAAGTAAGCGCAAGCTTGCTTTTTTTTTACGCTTTTGAACGCTGCGGCATGATGTTTGTTCACGGTTTGGGATCACTTATGGCGACGATCTGCTCTGGTCTGGATGCAGTCTGGTCTGTTAGAACGGATAAGTGTCTGCCCATCAGATGATGAATATGGTTTATGTTCATGATTTGAAAAGTGGGCAGGTTACCGGATCTGACCAGATAAATCAACTTCAGGGTGGGGAATCGTATCTTATAATGATGGAATCAGGTGTCTTGAAAGTCGTTTTAACCTGATTTTCAGATTGTTATGCCTACAATAAAGACATGGACTGCCTGGTCAGTCTGTTTTTTAGAAAAAGGAAAAAAGATAATTATGAATCGATCTCTACAAAAAATGACAGGCGCAGCCATGGCTGCTCTGCTTTCGTGCAGCCTGTTGAGTGCCTGTTCCAGTGCGCCGGTCAAAGTTACCGAAGAAAACGCACCAAGTGAACTGTTAAAGAAAACAGCCGCCATTACCAGCGACTCTTCTTCTCAGGATGTTGTGGATGTCTTTCGTTCTTTGATTGATGCAACAAGCAAGGAAAGTGATCATCGTCTGATTTTTACGGAAGACGTCAGCAGTAAAGGACTTTCCCTGGACAGTGAGGATTTATCCACGGTCGAAAACAGCTTTAAAAACTATGATGTCCGTTATGGCGGTGAGAATGCTTTTTATCAGCTGTATGAAGAAGTTTCCCAGGACCAGCCGATTTTTGGTCTGATGGAATCCAGCCCGAAAAACATCACCACGGTTTACGTCAATCCGACCGAAGACGAAGAAGCCCAGGAAGTGTTAGGCAAAACCCCACAGGACTTCACCATTGATCAGATCTCAGTTTCTGACAGTGCTTTAAAAGATACGAGTGAGGAAGAACTGCGTACAAGCATTGATAATGCGGTTGTGTATCCATTGAACACTCTGCTTGGAGCAAGCCTTGTCCTGCAGCCAACCGATATTCCTTCCATCTATACGTATGACCTCGAAAAAGTCGGCAGTGAATACACCTGGACGATTGCGATCAAAGACGTTGAAGAATACAATACCCAGCTTGATGAAGCTTATCAGGCCGGCTATGGCCATGATCGCAACGATATCCGCGGCGATGGTTCTTATGTTCTCGATTCCTGCGATATCACGGATGTCACCATGAAAATGACCATGAATGAAAATGGTGCCTTAAGCAAGATTTCCATCACCAATAAGTCGACCGCTGTTCTTGAAGGCGATTCTGCTGATCTGTACAGCACCGACCAGGTAGAAATCAAACAGGCTCCTGAAACATGGGGTGAATTCTTCACCACTTTCTTTGATCAGATCAATGACAAGTCGCTGGCTGAAAATGACACCTTCACCCTGCTTGGTGACGCGAAGGCTAAAGACGATTCCAGCAAGGCTTCTGAATCAAAGAGCGAAGAATCCAAGAAAGAAACCACAGAATCCAAAGCCGACTCTGAAAAGAAATCTGAATCTGAAGCAGACTCTGAAAAGAAATCAGATGCCAAATCCGAGTCCAAAACAGATTCAAAATCGGAAAGCTCCAAGTCCGAATCCAAATAACGGATTTCTGGCCCTGACCGGGTTTGAAGATGAAGATCAACCCTGATCATCACATCGCATTCATTTGAATGACTGACCATTTCCTTACGGGGAGATGGTCTTTTTTCATTTCCTCATTTTCTGCTTTGGCTTTCTGTTTTTCAGATTTTTACAATCCTAATTCTGGTCTTTGCAATGAATGCCTTTACAACATTTTTATGCGAATAAATAACAGTTCGAGCTCAGGAAATTGGAATTTACATGTTTGAGTGATTGTAAAATTTTGTTATGTTATGATGTCCCTTGACAAAATAAGAGAGGTAAAAAATAACAAGATGTCAAAACAGGTATTTCATCTTGACTTTTGTGGAAAAAACATCACGGTAGAGACCGGCGAAATTGCCAAACAGGCAAGCGGTGCCGTGATCGTCCGTTATGAAGATACAGTCGTCCTGTCTACAGCTGTGGCCAGCCAACAGGCTAAAGAAGGACTGGACTTCTTTCCACTTACAGTCAGCTATGAGGAAAAGCTGTATTCAGTCGGAAAAATCCCTGGTGGATTCTTACGCCGTGAAGGCCGACCAACTGAACACGCAACGCTGACTGCCCGCATGATTGACCGCCCGATCCGTCCTTTATTTGCGGAAGGTTTCCGTAATGAGGTTCAGGTAGTCAATACGGTCTTATCCGTAGACCAGGATGCTTCGTCCGAAATGGCCGCGATGCTTGGTGCATCTCTGGCTTTATGCATTTCCGATATTCCATTCGGCGGTCCAATCGCCGGTGTAAAAGTCGGACTGATCGATGGCGAATACATCTGCAACCCGGATGCTGAGCAGGCAGAACGCTCTGAAATTGAACTGACCGTTGCTGGTACAAGCCAGGCGCTCAACATGGTTGAAGCCGGTGCCAACGAAGTCAGTGAAGAAGTTATGCTGGGGGCTTTGATGTTCGGTCACGAAAAAATCAAAGAACTCTGCGCATTTGAAGAACAGATTATCGCAGCCTGCGGCAAACCAAAACGCGAAATCGAGCTCTATGCTCCAGATCCAGAACTGGAAGCTGCTGTTCGTGCAGCTTACGAAGAGGATATCCGCAAGGCTGTTTCCATTCCTAAAAAACTTGAACGCTATGAAGCGATCGACAATCTGATCGATCAGTGTAAAGCGGAATACGAAGCCAAAGAGTACGCCACTGAAAAAGAAAAGGCTGAAGCCGTTAAAGAAGCCGGCAAAATCTGCCGTTCGATTGAAGCCGACGAAGTCCGTCGTCTGATTATCGAAGACAAAATCCGTCCGGATGGTCGTGCCGTGGATGAAATCCGTCCGCTTAACTCTCAGGTTGACCTGCTGCCACGTGTTCATGGTTCGGCCATGTTCACCCGTGGAGAAACCCAGGTTATTTCCGCAACCACCCTTGGTGCGCTCAACGAAAACCAGATTATTGATGATGTAACGGAAGTCGAAAACAAACGCTTCATGCATCATTACAACTTCCCACCATACTCCGTTGGTGAAACGGGACGCATGGGCTCTCCTGGACGCCGTGAAATTGGTCATGGTGCGTTAGGTGAACGCGCCCTCTCCAAAGTGCTGCCAAGCGAAGAAGAATTCCCATACACCATTCGTACCGTAGCCGAAGTTACCGAATCCAACGGTTCTTCCTCTCAGGCCTCGATCTGTGCTGGTACGATGTCCTTAATGGCTGCTGGTGTTCCAATCAAAGCTCCAGTTGCCGGTGTAGCCATGGGTCTGATCATGAATGAAGAAACAGGACAATACACGGTTCTGACTGACATTCAGGGTATGGAAGATCACTTTGGCGATATGGACTTTAAAGTTGCCGGAACCCAGAAGGGAATTACCGCCCTGCAGATGGATATCAAGGTCAAAGGCATCACCAAAGAAGTCTTTGAAGAAGCCCTTGCACAGGCTCACAAAGCCCGTCAGGAAATTCTGGTCAACATGTTAGAGGCCATCCCTGAACCACGCAAAGAACTGTCTCCATATGCACCAAAGATTGCTCAGATGAAGATCAACCCAGACAAGATCAAAGACGTCATTGGTCCAGGCGGCAAGATGATCAACCAGATCATTGCTGAATGCGACAACGTCAAGATCGATATCGAAGACGATGGATCTGTTGTGATCTACCACAAAGATCAGGAAGCAATCGATAAAGCCAAAGCCCAGATCGAAGCCATCGTGCGCGAAGCCAAGATCGGTGAAGTCTATACCGGTAAAGTTGTCCGCGTTGAAAGCTATGGCGCTTTCGTCAATCTGTTTGGCAAGACCGATGGTCTGCTCCATATTTCCGCCATTTCCTGGAACCATGTAGCCAACGTGGAAGATGTTCTCAAAATCGGTGATGAGATCGATGTCAAAGTCACTGAAATTGAAGACGGCAAAGTCAAAGTTTCTGCCAAAGCTCTGCTGCCAAAACCAGCAGACTGGAAAGAACCCGAACGTTCTCCACGCGGACCTCGTAAAGACAACCGCCGCTCCAATGGTCCAAGAAAGTTTGATCACCACAAAAAAGAGGATCAGCCTTCGGACAAACCAGCTCCAAAAGCTGAAAATGCTGAATAAAGACAGTATTGAATAAAACTGAATTGAAAATCGGAACCAGGCAGAACTGTCTGGTTCTTTTTTGCATGCCAGAATGAACGGCCAGATGGAATGGATCTGAAGAACCAGGAATCGATCTGAAAAAAAAGTCAGAAACCGGGTCAGGGAGGCGGGAAGGAAAATCGGCACATTCAATGAGCGGTTCATGACTGATTCATGACTGATTCGTGATGGAATCATGAACGGACCATGAACAATCCATGCACAGATTGTGAAGACTTTTTGCAGGGAATGAATGAATTTTTTCTGTCTGGATTTGTCAGAAGACGAGATTGGAGTAAGCTTTCCATCTGGCCGGAGCGTTGAAATTTGGTGAATCGAGCCGGGCAGCGGGCTGGAAATTCCGGTCTGAATGTACCGAAATCGGATTGAATTTCAAACTTTTTATTGCAAATGCGAAACCAGAAGTGAATTCTTTTGGCTTTTTTTGTGCTCTTGTTGATGAGCTTTCAAGTGAAAGATGGGCTTGTGATAGAATAGTTCTGTTAAGGAGCAGGATGAAAGCTTTAGGCACGGTTTTCTTCCTTTTTAGCGAAGGAAAGAAAACCGGCAGATCGTTGATGCGGTCTGCTTTCTGACTGCCGTACCTGACCCGTCTGATTCACTCTCAGACTAAAAATTATCCTTAAACGATGAAATGAAAAAGATGAACGTGTGGATGAGTGACTTGCAGAAGTCTTTTCGGATGGCTTTGAGCCAGTCTGGAAAGAGCGAAGAAATCTTTGCGATGAAAAAAGGCACAAAGGATAAAGAAAGGGTCATTCTCTTTTATGCTCAAAGAGAAAGAATGCAAAGAACCTGAAGGCTTAAAACAGGTTCTGGATCCGAAATTAAACTGAAAGGAGGCATGCGCCATTTCCCCCTGGCTGTGTTTCAGTTTGTGGGGATCCCTGCGCAATTACGATGGATTTTAGAAAGCTTACTGACGAATATTTTGATCAATATATAAAAGATCTCAATGATCTGGTTTCAATCGAATCTACCCGTGATGTTGAACATGCAGCACCAAATGCGCCATTTGGACCGAATGTGGCCAAAGCGCTGGAAACGATGCTTGAAATCGGAAAACGAGACGGTTTTGAAACGAAAAACTACGATGGCTACGCCGGCTTGATTACATTAGGTGATGGTGAAGAGAGTGTTGGCATCTTAGGTCATCTCGATGTTGTCCCTCTTGGGGATGGCTGGACGAAAAATCCACTTGCGGTTACCGAAGATCAGGGCTATTTATACGGCCGCGGGGTGCTCGATGATAAAGGTCCATTCCTGGCTGGCTACTATGCGATGAAAATGTTAAAGGATCTCAACGTTCCTTTAAAACGCAAAGTTATGCTGATTGCCGGCACCGATGAAGAAAGCGGCATGGGTGGGATTCAGGAATACGTCAAGACCGGTCCAATTCCAACGATGGGCTTTACTCCAGATGCTGAATTCCCAGTCATCTATGGTGAAAAGGGCAACCTGCACATTACACTTGATTCCGACCAGCCTTCCATTATTGAAGACTTCCAGGCCGGAACCAGACCGAATATTGTCATTGCCAAAGCGGACGCCATTTTGAAGACAGATCAGTTTGATGAAGATCTGTACAACTTCTTCTTAAATACCAACGGTCTGAAAGGCAAAGGCTGGGTAGAAGATGGCAAGGTGCATCTATATGCTGAAGGTAAAGCCGCTCATGGCTCTTTACCATACATGGGTATCAACTCTGGTGTTCTGTTGCTCAACTACATTGCCAATGCCTATAACGATAAACTGGCCGGCGAGCTGTATGAGCTGCTCAAAGACTGGAAGGGTGTTCCAGAAGGCATCGATGTCAACGGTGTCTACATGGGCTTTTTAACAATGAACCCTGGAATCATCACGATTCATGATGGTCACGCGCATGTTCTGATCGATATTCGTTATCCAAACGATACGGAACCAGAAAAGATCCTCAAAGGATTTGAAGAAGCCTGCGCTGATTTTGCCAAGGATATCACTCCGGCAATTGCCTATGCGGGCAAGCCATTATTTGTGGATCCAAACTCCAAGCTTGTAAAAGATCTGATGGCTTCCTATGCAAAATACTCTGGGGATACGTTCTCTCCAGCCATTACCATCGGCGGCGGTACGTATGCCAAGATGTTTGATAACTTTGTGGCCTTTGGTCCTGAAAAACCATGGGTAAGACCTCCAAAGGGTGTTCAAGTTGGTGGATGCCACGAAGCAGATGAAGGCATCAGTGTGGATGCCTTAAAAGAAGCGATCGCCATTTATGCAGACGCGATCGTAAGGCTGGCCAACGAATGAGAATGCGTCGCATTCCCTGGGCGGCAGAGTATTTAAGCCAGAGTGCCTCCCGGGTGTTTGAACCCGCTGAAAAAATGGGTCACTGGAAAGAAGAAAAACCGCAGGGCAAGCTGCATCTGGAAATCGGATGCGGCAAAGGCGGCTATTCCGCCTCAATGGCTGCTCTGTATCCGGAAGATACATTTGCGGCGGTTGAGAAAAACGAAAGTGCTGCTGGTCTTGCAGCCAAGAAGTTTGATGAAGCCGCTCTTGGCAATTTGTCGCTGATCTATGGCGATGGCGCCGAACTTGACCAGTGGTTCCAGCCCGGGGAAGTCGATGTGATCCACCTCAACTTCTCCGATCCATGGCCCAAAAAGCGTAATGCCAAACGCAGATTGACGGCACCAGCCTTTTTGAAGCAGTATCATGATCTGCTCAGCACCAAGGGTCAGATTGTGATGAAAACCGATAATCCGTCCCTGTTTGAATATTCCATCATGGCTTTTCTGGCAGCCGGATTTGAAATGGAAGAAATCAGTGTGGATTTTCGAAGAGAAGAACATCCCGAAGATCCATTAACCGAATATGAACAGAAGTTTGTCTCTCAGGGCAAACCGATCTACCGTTCAGTCTGGAACAACTACCATGACTGAACCGAAAACCCGGAAAGTAATTTAAGAAAGTGATAAACATGATGAAACAGATTCATACTCCTGAAGAAGTCAATTCTCTCAAACAGTCTGACAAACCAGTCGTCTTTTTATGGTCGGCCGCCTGGTGCCCGGACTGTGTCTATCTGTACCCCTTCTTAGATCAGATTGAAAAAGACAACCCTGACTTCGATTTCTATAAACTAGACCGTGACGAGCTGCTTGATGAAGCAATCGATCAGGAAATCCTTGGCATTCCATCCTTCACCGTTTTCCAGAACGGAAAAGAACTGGGTCGCTTTGTCTCGAAACTGCGCAAAACCCCTCAGGAAATTCAGCAGTTCTTAAATTCAGTAAAGGAGGCATAACGAATGGGCTTTAAAGACATGATGAAGTCATTTCTCTATGAAACCGTAGAAGATGATGACGATTACGAAGAAGAAGAGGAAGTCGTCCAGAACGAACCCAAACGCGGCTTTTTCCATAAAAAAGAAGAAGCAGCCCCCGCATCTGCTCCAGCAGCCGAACCAGCACCAGCAGTGCAGCCTGCTGTAACCCCACAGCCTGCTCAGTCTGCTCCAGCGTATACAACAACCAACCCGTATGCCCAAAATGCACAGGCACCAGCACCAGCCGCTCCTCAGTACTCGCCTGAAGAGCTCTATACTACTCCTCAGGTCAATCCGGGCACACCTCAGACATCCAGCAGTTTCTTATCTCGAATTGATGAGGCCATGGTCGAAGAAACGCCAAAACAAAGACCAGCCAGCAAGGTTCGCAGAGCGGCAAGCCGTCCGCAGCCAAACTATGCCCGTCAGGATTTCTCCAATGTCATCTCGCCAATTTATGGCACCTTTGCGGAAGAAGAGATTATTCCAGAAGCCCTGCACAATGCGGTCGATCTGCCAAAACCAGTGGATGCTACTGAAATGGTAGAAATCATCTCCCCAATCTATGGAACGATGACAGTCCCTGCCAACAAGAAAAAGAAAATCCAGCCGGTTCAGCCTGCCAAATCACAGAGCTCAGCTTCCTCAAAAGGAAAAAAGGCTGCCCCACGCAATAAACAGTCCGAGCATTATTCTGCTCTTGAAACAGCTGTCGATATTGAAAGCCAGGAAGCAGAACCTGTCACTCCTGTAGAAGAAGCAAAACCTGCTCCAGCTCCAGAAGCGGCACCTGAAACATCCACTGCCGCCTCAACTCCTGTTGAAACTCCAGCAGCTGAAGAAGCAAAACCAGCTCCAAAAGCAGAAAAGACTGCCCCCTCCCGTTCAGTTACTGGCAGCAGCGTGAGCTACAAGCCAAACAAACCAACCTTCACGGCTGATCTTGGCAGCTATCTCTCACGGGGCACGACCCCTAAAAACCGGGCCGGTGCAAGCCGGGCTGAGCTGTTAGAACCAGTTCTGGAAGAACAAGCGAAAAAAGGAAGCAAGAAATAATGAGAGTTTTCTTTACCGGAATTAAAGGAACCGGCATGGCCGCTTTAGCAGAAATTCTGCATGAACTGGGCCATGATGTCCGTGGTTCCGACATTACCAAATATGTATTTACTGAAGAAGGCTTAAAGGAGCGGGGAATTGAAATTCTCCCGTTCGATGCCGACAATATCCAGCCTGGAGATACCGTCATCGCCGGTCTGGCTTTCTCCAAAGACCATCCAGAAATTGCCCGGGCATTACAGATGGATGATGCCAAGGTGTACTGGTATAACGAGTATCTTGGTCGTCTGCTGGAAGATTATGAGTCGATCTGTGTAGCCGGCTGTCATGGAAAATCCACCACCACCGGTCTGCTGGCTCATATTCTTGAAGCCTGGAAACCAGCTGGGTATCTGATTGGCGATGGCCATGGCCATATGCCGACAGATGCTGAATATTTTGTTCTGGAATCCTGTGAGTTCAAACGCCATTTCCTGGCTTACCACCCGGAGTATGCTCTGATTACCAACATCGAACTTGATCATGTTGACTACTACAAAGATCTCGATGATTACATCTCTGCCTTCCAGAGCTTTGCCAATCAGATCAAAAAACGCGCTGTCATCTTTGGCGACGACCCTTATCTCAAAGATCTCAGCTACCCGGTTCCAGTAACCACCTATGGTCTGGAAGAGGGTAATGAGTATCAGGGAATCAACCTGGTTGAAAACGAAAATGGATCCGAACTGGATGTGAAAAAAGATGGCGAAATCATCGCCCATCTTGTTTTACATGAATCCGGTCTGCCCTTTGTCTGGGATTCTTTAGGCGCTTTTGCCCTGGCTCATGAACTGGGCATGCCAGCTGATGAAATTGCTCACCAGATTGCAGACTTCCAGGGCATTGCCCGCCGGTTTGTTATTGAAGAAGTCAACGACTCTGTTCTGATCGATGACTATGCTCACCATCCAACGGCCATCTCACAGATGATCCGTTCTGCCCGTAAACGTTTCCCGGGCAAGAAAGTTGTTGCGCTCTACAAACCAGACCGATATTCCCGACTGCAGTTTTTCCTGGATCGGTTTGCTTCGTCCTTAAATGAAGCTGATGAAAGTTTTGTCCTTGATTTTGACGCCAATGCCAAACGTGAAGATGAAACGATCACGGTGACCATTCAGGATCTGCTCGATCAACTGTCTAACGGCAGTCTGCTGGATATTGACGAGGCCAGTGCCGAAGTTCTCGAAAACGCCGGCCCGGCAGTCTATCTGTTTATGTCCAGCAAGAACATCTACCTGTTAAAAGATCTGCTCAAACAAAGACTGAATTCCACAGACTAAAAACGAATGCTGTAGTCTGAAGAATGAAATTTAAAGAAACATTGCCTGATCGGGAATGTGTGCCAGAAAAGTCGAAAATCCAGCCATGAATTTTCGAAAGGATTTCCAATCAATTCCGGCTGAATCTTAAAAGAATTCAAGCCAATCTGACATTCTTGAAATGTAGGTTTTCCTGACTTTAAGACCCCGGTAAAATGCCTACAATGGTAGCGAAGCCTGAAACTGTTTTCATCTTCCTCGATGCTGGAATGCTCACATCGTGAGAAGTGCGCCAGTCTTGAATCTGAATCAATACGGGTTGAAGCCAGAAACCATTAGATGACCAGAAACGGTCACCTTTATAAACATGAATGTGAATTTGAAATCTGTTCTGGTCAAAAACGTTCGAAACGAGTATCGAAATCGTCAGGAAATCTCATAAAGTACCCTGTTTCTTTCAAGCTTTGAAAAATTTTTCATTCCAGCAAATAACAATCGTTGAATGATGGTATAATCCAACGGTAATAGAACATTTGTTAAGGAAGGAAGAGTATGACAATTAATCTGGATGTCCTGATGTATCTTGCAAGGATCGCCTTATGCATTGCCGGCGTGATTGCGATCATCTATCTGGTCCTGCTGTTCAAGTCTGTCATCGATACGATGGGTGAGCTGCAGGAGACACTCAAAGCGGTCAACCGAGATTTAGTGAAACTGGAAAGCCCGCTGGACACTGTCGGCCAGGTATCCAATACCGTTAACGAAGTCCAGGCTTCCGCGAAGCGCGCAGCAATGGGTGCCATCAATGTGTTCTCCAAAGGAACAGAGATGATTGGCGGCAAGCTGAAAAAAGAGACGGGTCAGCAAGCCAGCACTCCATCACAGACCAGTGAAGTCCGTGACGCTGATGCGATCCAGGCAGATTTTCAGAAAATCACTGAAGATCTCAACAGCATCGTCAAGGATGAAGATGTCATTGCTAAAGACAGCTCACCTAAAGATGCCGACAAACCCGCAAGAACAGGAGACTGAATATGGATGAAGAAAAAAAATTAACCGAAAACGAACTGCCAGAACTGCCAGATCCAAAAGAAGAATCTGAAAAGGCTCCTGAGACGACAGCCCCGGCTGAATCTGAACCAGAAGAAGCCAAGACTGCTCCAGAAACGCCAGCTGATTCTGAGCAGACCGCAAGCGAAGATGCCCGCGCTGCTGCCATTGATGAAATGGAAAAAGCCAGCCAGAAGGCACTGGAAGCTATGCGTGAAAGTGGAAACGAACAGAATGAAGAAGTTGTCGACGATGCGGAACAGAAACTCGAAGACATCTTCAGCCAGCTTGATGAATGGCTCAAACACAACACACAGCCAGAACGCATTAAAGCTGAAATGAAAGCAGCAGCGACTAAAGTCAATGACCTGCTTGAAAAGACAAGAACCAGTGTAATCAGTGTTGCGGAAAGCGAACAGTTCAAAAAGACCATGGAATCCGGCCACGATTTCTTAATCGGTGCCGGCAGCATGATTGCCGATGGCTTACAGTATGGCTATGGCAAGCTCATGGAAGTGCCAGAGTTCAAGAAAGCCGCTGACTATGTAGACAGCCGTGTAGACGATCTACGCCACAGCGAAACACTGAAAACAATTGTTGACCGGTCCGAAGAAGGACTCAACCGCCTGAATGAATCAATCTTCAGCGGTCTGAAATCATTCTTTGAACCAGCCCATAAAGACGAAGACCTGCCTGATTTACCAGAACAGGATGATAGGACCGAGGATCATCAATGAAGCGAATCACAATTTATGATGTAGCCAAAGAGGCGGACGTCTCCCTGGCCACTGTATCCCGAGTTATTAACGATTCGAGCGTTGTTCGAGAAGATACTCGTCTGCGCGTTCAGGAAGTTATCGAACGACTTGGCTATAAACCAAATGCCGTCGCTCAGGGACTTGCCCTGTCCAAAACCACTACGGTTTCAATCGTTATGTCGGAAAAGCTGTTGTCTTACAACGCTAAAATTCTTAATGGTCTGATGGATGTTGCCAATATCTACCATTACAATGTCATGTTCCATACCACATCCAAAGGCATCTCCAAGATGCAGGATGTCATCGAATCCATCATCAAATCCCGTGTGGATGGTGTCATTTTATTCAATGACAACTTCTCCGAAGAAGAGATGAATGTGCTCAATGAGTACAAGATTCCAATGGTTATTGTTGGTGGTAAATTTGACGGCCCAAAACATGACCACGTCGGCAATGTCTATGTAGACATTGAAAAAATTGCCAACGAGCTGGTGAAAGACTACTTTGCCAAAGGTGTCGACGATATCGCCATTGTGGAAGATAAACTGAATCTTTCCATGATGAAGCAGATGAAAAAAGGTGCTGAAGAGGCCTTTAAAGAAGCCGGAAAAGAGTTCAAGAACTACCTTTCCTACAACGATACTTACAAGACCAGCTACGAATATTTCTCTGATTATCTCAAAGAAAACAAACCTCACAAGCTCAACATCTGCTTCCGTGACTCCCAGGCCATTGCCCTGCTCAATGCAGCCAAAGAAAATGGCTATAAAGTTCCAGAAGATCTCGAGATCATCACAATCCTCGACTCCAAGTATCTGCCAATGATGCGGCCAACCATTACGGCTTACAACATTCCAGATTACGATATGGGTGCCCTAGCTATGCGTATGTTAACGAAGATGCTAGTCAGCAACGATGATAAAGGCGTTGAAAAGAGCATTGAAATCCAGGCTTCGCCATTAATCCGCGAAACCACCAAGTAGTTTCAAAACGCACTCCCCCCCCCCTTAATTCGTTTCGATCTCTGATCAAAACCCATTCAGGCGATTCTCCACTTTGGAAAATCGCCTTTTTGCATTGTTACGCCCTTACACTGACCACGCGGCATGGAATTGGCGGCCACAGACCGGGACGAATATCAATTGTGGTATAGAATAGAGACATGGAAATCGTATTTACTCAACTCAACCCAGAAGTACCCGATCATGATTATGAGAAGGACTATCTGACGATTATGGAAAAAGCAGGAAAGCTTCTCAATCGCAATGAGAATCTTGTCTGCTCAGTGATTTTCTGCTCTCCCGAGCAGATTCATGAAGTGAACCGGGACTATCGAAATGTCGATCGGCCGACGGATGTGATTTCCTTTGCTATGCAGGATGATGCGAGTAATATCCTGATCGAAGAAGAGGAGAACGAACTGGGAGATATTTTTATCAACACTCAGGCAATCAAAGATCAGGCAAAAGAGTACGGTCACTCCACCCGCCGGGAATCCTGTTTCCTTTTCTGTCATGGACTGCTCCATCTGATGGGCTATGATCACATGACTAAGGAAGACGAAGAAGTCATGTTCGGCCTCCAGAAGGAAATTCTGCATGGCGTGGCTGATCGATAGATTCAGGTATGCATTTGCGGGAATCCGCTATGGCTGGCTGCACGATAAAAGCATCCGCTGGCAGCTGATTGCAGCTGCAGCCGCAGTTTTAGCTGGATTTCTTTTTCAGATTCGCATCGACCAATGGTTATGGGTGGCTTTAGCCGTAGCGCTGGTGATCATGGCAGAAATATTCAATTCCTGCATTGAAAAAACCATCGACTACATCAGTCTGGAGCGAAACGAAAAAGCACGGGTCATCAAAGATATGGCCGCGTCGGCGGTCTTTGTTGTATCCTGTTTTGCCTTTCTGGTCGGTGTTGTTGTTTTTCTTCCGCCATTGATCCAGTGGATTCAACGGATTGCGAAGTGGATTTAAGTGAGGTTTTTTGAATGGAAAATTTTAAATCTGGTGTGATCGCCATTGTCGGCCGGCCAAATGCCGGCAAGTCGACTCTGATGAACGCTTTGCTTCACGAAAAAGTGGCCATCATGTCCGATAAACCGAATACAACTCGCAATAACATTGCGGGGATTCTGACCAATGACGATACCCAATATGTCTTTATGGATACCCCGGGCATCCATAAACCCCAGCAGGAACTGGGACGGGTGCTCAATAAAAATGCCTATATTGCCATAGAAGATGCGGATGTCATCGGCTGGATTGTCGATGTGACCCAGTCTTTTGGTCCTGGCGATGAGTTTGTCTTAAACCGCCTGAAAGATGCTGGCAAACCTGTCGTGCTGCTGGTCAATAAAGTCGACCGCCTCAATAAAGAGAAACTGCTCAAACGCCTGGCATACTGGAGCAAGATTTATGACTTTGCGGAAATCGTTCCTTTGTCTGCTTTAAAACAGGACAACCTGGAAACGGTTCTGGAAGTCTTCCGTAAATATCTGCCAGAAGGCATGCCGCTTTATCCAAGTGAGATGAAGAGTGACCACGGACTGGTTTTCCAGCTCTGCGAGCTCGTCCGGGAAAAGATTCTGCTAAAAACCCATGAAGAAATCCCGCATTCGGTTGCTGTATTGCTGGAGAGCATGGAAGAAAAGAATGGCAAAGTCTATCTTTCGTTCCTGGTGATCGTTGATCGTGATTCCCAGAAAGGCATTCTGATTGGCAAAGGCGGCGATATGATCCGTGAGATCCGCCTGGCTGCCCAGAAAGAAATCAAGGAAAAGCTGAAAAAGCCAGTTAACATGGAACTGTATGTCCGGGTTGAAAAGAACTGGCGCAACAAAGAGTCCAAGATCAAAGAATTCGGTCTGGATGAACTTTCTGAAAACTAGCTCTTGCATCCTGCTTTCTGTATTTTGACTGACCCGAAGAACTAAATTCATCAACATTCCCGACAGGAATTTCCCTGCCGGGATTTTTTCCACTACAAATAAGGGAAGAAACGAACTCAAACAGCCGGAATGAAAACAGAGCCCAGATCAAGGACAAAACAAGCCGGCTGTAATCTCAAGAAAGCCTGCCGTACGAACAGGAAAAATGAGGATGCAGGAATAGCAGGAACAGAGGCTGCAAGAATAGAAGCAACAAGAATCAGGAAAAACAGGAAGGAAGAAGAATATGAGTGAAGTGCTGCAGTTCCCCGTCAGTGAGCAGGGAGAGCCAAAAGTTGAAGGTCTGGTTCTGTCGATGATCGACTATGAAGACCGCAATGGAATCCTTCATATCGCAACGCCAGAAAAAGTCTATTCGGTCTATGCCCGCGGCATCCAGTCACAGTCTTCGAAAAACCGAAGACTGGCCATGCCATTTTCGCGGGTCATTCTCAACTATGATCCGAAGTATTCGAAAAATATGATGTTTCTGGTCAATGGATCTGTTGAAAAGTCGTACTGGAAAGTCGGGGAATCTCTGGAAATGCAGACGGTCAGTTCAATCTTGACCAGCCTGATTGAATCGTATGGCATTGACCCGGACCTTTATGCCCATCTTGAAGCTTTCTGGTCCAATGTCCAGCAAGGTGAGATGAATCTGGCTCTGCTTCATGCCTGTCGGATTTTGACGGGGATTTTAAAAAAGACCGGAACGATTATGGATGTCGATGAATGCGTAGTCTGTCAGACCAAAACAAAGATTGCCGGGGTCTCGATTGAAAACGGGGGTTTTGTCTGCAAAGAACATCTGGACCGGGAGCAGGGGGATCTGGTCTTTTCCAAGAACGATCTGATTAAACTTCGGGGACTGGTCAAGATCAGGGAGGATCAGCTGGATGCGCTCTACTCCTTTCATTGGGACATGCCATTTCTGGTGTTTTTGTTAGACTGGCTGGTCTATCACAATGACTATCACCTCAAAAGTCTGGACTTTCTGAAAATGTTGCTGCCCAAAAAGAAAACCGCCGTCTGAAAACAGACGACGGTTTGTTTTTGATCAAGGAGTTGTGTACAGAATGAATAGACTAGAACGTTTCGTCTTCATCGACGTGGCGGGATTTGATGGCCGCTTCGATCTTTGGAGCATCCGGGTCAATATAAATGGTCTGATAGGATTTCATCGTGACAAATCCAGGTCCCTTTTTCGGGACTTTTTTCAGATTCGAAATCCGGGTGTAGTCAATTGGCACACTGGAAGAGTTGCGTCCTTTGGAAAACCAGGCTGCCAGACTGGCCGCAAAACGGATTTCGTTTTCGGTTGGATTTTCGCTTCGCAAAACGACATGCGAGCCATGATAATCCTTAACATGGAACCACAGATCATTACGATGGGCCAGAGTCCAGGTGATGTACTGGTTTTGCAGGTTATTCTTACCGGCATAAATCGTCGCATCGCCCATCCGGATTTCGACGATGTTGGGCATCTTTTTGCGTTTCTGGCGGGTGCTGTTCTGCTTGAGACGCATGAAATGACGGCCGGCCAGTTCCTGACGGATTTCGAGAACATCATCTGCGGAACAGTAATTGAGCTGTTCTTTAAGTGTTTCGAAGTAGTCAAGCTGATCCTGGCATTCTTCGATCTGTTCATTCAGAATTTCAATGGAGCGTTTGAGCTTGTGATACTTCTTGTAGAACAGATTGGCATTGTCTTTGAGCGAATAACGCATATCAATCGGAATGGAAAGCATGACTCCTTCTTCTTCAAAGGAAGGCAGTTCCATGACTGGCTGTTTTTCCAGGTACAGATTGGCAAACAGAACATCGCCATACTGTCGGTAGCGGTCATAATCCTGGGATTCCTCAAGGGTTTCCTCCAGGCGGGGCAGTTTGCGGGAAAGCTTTTTGACTTCCCGGTCAACCGCTTTGAAGACATCCCCGCACTGCAGAGCAATGCGCTTGCGTGTTTCATCGGCTTCAAATAACCGTTCAAGCCCATCCATCAGCGGCATGGCTTTTTCTGGCTGCTTGAGATGGGTCAAAGGCAGGCAATGGTACTCCTTGTTATAGGTGTAAAGATTGGGGGAGTTTTCGAGCTCTTCCATGATCTGGTCATAGGACTGCCCATTTTGCATACGGAAGAGAAACTCTCTTGAAAGGGTCGGGGAAAAGCCTTCAATCTGGCTGACCAGACTCTTTTCAAGATTCAGAGGACCTGGATGAAGTGGATCATAGCGGTCCGGTTTTTCCGGCAGGGTATATTCAGCTCCAGGATGAAGCAGACGCTTTGAGTTTTCAAAGACGGGGATTCGTTTGAGACAGTCGATGATCGTATTGGTTGCGGTATCGACCAGAACCAGGTTGGCATATTTGCCCATCATTTCGGCATACAGGTCATATTCAACGCGATCCGATAATTCGTTGGACGCACTGATATGGAACCTGACCAGACGGTCATATCCCATCTGTTCAATCTCGGTGATATATCCCTGGCTGATCCGTTTGCGCAGCATCATGACAAACGCACTTGGATTGGGAAGCGGCTCTTTCTGATTTGAACACAGATAGAGTCGGCAGGTATTGGAATGAGCCGACAAAGCCAGCCGGGTGGAACCCATTCCAGGTTTATGTAAATAAAACAGAACTTCTTCATCGGATAGACACTGAATCTTTCCGATTTTTGCGCCTTCGTATTTTTTTAAGTCACGAACGACGCGGTTGAGAAGCATTCCATCAAAAGGCATATAAACTCTCCTTTCCAGAAGAACATAAATCCCTATATTACAGGAACTATGCTCATTTTGACAGGACGTTTTCAATATAGCAGGTGATGAGCCTGTTGTCAGGAAGATGAAAAGGACCAAGACGACAGCAGTCGGGAAAAATACAGATTGAGATTCAGCATAAAAATGAATGTTGGTAATTAAATATTTGATACGTGCATTTAATAGAATTAATTTTTCATAATTCTAAACTAAAACAATTGAAGTTCCTGTACAATAGGGACAAAACAGCTTCCCGCTTTGGATGTATAGAACTGGCCTGACGTCTTTTTGACCAGAAGCATTTCTAAGTGACCAAAGACTGATGGCTGTAAATTCCAGCTGGAAATCTGGCTGTAAATAAGGAGAAATGCTATGTCCCTGACCAAGAAAACCCTCATCGCGATGCTTGCCTGCAGTCTTTGTTTAACAGGCTGCCATTCATCGACATCAAATGTCACGGATGAATCCTATTCCAGTGTGGCTGCTCAAGTCCCTGATCAGCAGCCATCTGCTGAAGACGCCGCAGAAGAAGCAGGTTTGTTATTGCGGCTGATGCGTTCGTGTGCTTTGCAGAGTGCCAAAGAGGAATTTGAAAGTCCGGCCGTCATTTATAACCGCCAAACGACGACGGATCGCTGGATGATCGTTTTTAAGGCTGAAGGTGCGCTCTATGAGATTGAATTGATGACGGATTTAAGCGGCGGCATCATAACCTGTTATGCACTCCAGTTTAAAAATGGTCGTCTGACCAGGATGAATATGAATCTGGAGGAGGGAACTCTCTACAATGTCGGAGCTGTATTTGAAAAAGAGGCTGAGTTTAAAGACGATTTTGATGCACAGATTCAAGATGACGTCCTGAATGCTCTGTCATTGGATTCCTTCTCCCTGATCCGTGAATTTCCTGATTTCTTTGAAGTCTGGAAACATGCCAGGTCGGATGTCCATTGCCAATATGGCTGGAGAGTGACAGATCGAGAGGCGTTGTCAGAGGCGATCAGTAAATCCCGGTATGCCACACTCGGCAATACCCTTCCGCCTGATTTTTTCGGGACCTTTACGGTTGTGGAAAGCGGGGCAGTCATTGAGTGGAGCAATACTGAATTTGAGGGGCGCCAGAGCGTTGGTGCCATCCGGATGCTCGAGAGCATGAACACGCAATTCTGGATTGATTTTTTCAACAATCCGCTGCCAGCAGAAGAAAGTACAGTAGATCTGGCTGGAGCATGGCCGCAGAACCTGCCCGCTTTCTAGAATCCAAAAAGATTGAAAACCGGAAGATCAGGCCGGAAAAACGGGCCTGGAAAGTCAGAGCAGAAAAAAAGGATACTGTGAAGTATCCAACAGTTTGTTCGAAGAGTTGGTGATCGATCTCAGGAACAAACAACAATCAATATCCAAAGAACAATCAACCAAAGACACCAGTGACATAGTCTTTGGTTTTTTGCATGGCAGGATTTGTGAACAGCGTTTTCGAGTCTGTGCACTCAATCAGCTCACCCTGATAGAAGAAAGCCGTCTGATCTGCAATGCGCATCGCCTGCTGGAGGTTATGAGTGACGATCACGATCGTGTAGTTCTTTTTCAGCTCCAGGCAAAGTTCTTCGATTTTGGCAGTAGAGATTGGATCGAGCGCACTGGTCGGTTCATCCATCAACAGAATTTCGGGATCAGCCGCCAGCGCTCTGGCGATGCATAAGCGCTGCTGCTGACCACCGGAAAGGGATAAGGCAGATTTTTTCAGATCCTCTTTGACTTCTTCATACAGCGAAGCCTGTTTGAGGGCTTCAATGACAATGGTTTCCAGGCGGGCTTTGTTTTTCTCGCCATGGGTGCGGGGACCATAGGCGACATTATCGAAAATGCTCATGGGAAAGGGATTCGGTTTCTGGAAAACCATGCCGACGCGCTTGCGCAGGGCATTGAGGTTTACATCGCCATATATGTTTTCCTGTTCAAGCAGGATTTCTCCTTCAACTTTGCAGCCGGCAATCAGATCGTTCATTCGATTCAGACAGCGAAGAAAGGTGGATTTTCCACATCCGCTTGGGCCGATCAGGGCCGTGATGGAATGTTCCGGAATTTCCATGGAAATCTTATGTAAGGCGGGTTTTCCGTTGTAGCTGACCTGCACGTCATGGGCCAGCAGAATATTTGGATTCATAGATCAGAGTCCTTTCGTCATTTTTCGCTCCAGCATTTTCTGGGCGAGATTCATTGCGATACAGAATGCCAGCAGGACAACCGCTGTGGCATTGGCCTGATGAGTATACAGGCCTTCATTGAGCAGTTTGTACAGATGAACGGAAAGTGTAGCACCTGGATCGAACAGGTTGAAGGCTGCTTTGGCCAGCGTTCCTGAGGTATAGATCAGGGCAGCAGACTCTCCAAGAATACGTCCTGAAGCCAAAAGGACACCGGAAAAGATGCCAGTTGCGGCTTGTGGAAGAACAACTTTAAAAATTGTCTGTACCCAGCCTGCTCCCAGCGCAAAGCTGGCTTCACGCATGGAAGTCGGCACTGCGTGCAGTGCTTCCTGGGAAGTGCGCAGAATCAATGGCAGTACGAGAATCGCCAGCGTCAGAATGCCGGAAAGCATTGAGAGTCCCATATGAAGGGCATACCCAAAGAAAAGCATGCCAAACAGACCGAAGACAATCGAAGGAATGCCAGCCAGGGTCTGGGCGGTGATCGAAACCAGTTCGACAAATTTTGAACCGGGCTTTGCATATTCTTCCAGATAAATCGCCGCCCCGATTCCGACCGGTAAAGCAATCGCCAGAGTTGCGATAATCATCAAGACCGTATTGATGATGGCTGGCATCATCGAGACGTTCTGTGTGGTGTACGTCCAGGAAAACAAATCGGCTGTGAGCCAGGGAAGACCATTGATCACAATGTAAAGGATCAGTCCAACTAGAATGGCGGCACAACAAAACGCAGCCAGAGAACAGAGTGTCCGTAAAGCCAGCCCGATGCGGTCCGTTTTCTTTTCGGTCAGATTGACGCGGGCTTTTTTGCGGGGCTTGGAAGGCGTAAGGGGGACAGGCTGAAGAACAGCAGTCGTCTGCAAGGAAGGTTTCATCGTTTACTCCTTGTCATCCGTTTCGATGACGGGCTTTGAAAAAGCCGATATTCATAATTAGAATCAGCACAAACAGAATTGCGCCCATCGCAATCAGGGCCTGGCGGTGCAGACCGGAAGCATAGGACATTTCCAGAACAATTCCAGTGGTGAGCGTGCGGACAGGCGAGAGGATACTGGCAGGCAGAATCGCGGCATTGCCGGCGACCATGATTACGGCCATGGTTTCGCCGATGGCGCGGCTGATTCCCAAAATTGCTGCCGTGCCGATCCCTCTGGCAGCAGCCGGCAGGCAGACAAAGAAGACGGTATGATCATGCCCGGCTCCCAGGGCGCGGCTTGCTTCATAGAAAGAAGGATCAATTTTCTGCAGGGCATTTTCACTCACGGATACAATCGTTGGCAGGATCATGATCGCCAAAAGCAGGGAAGCGCACAGAATGCCTTTCCCGCTGGATCCGACGAATACTTTCTGCATCCACCCAACCAGAACCACCAGTCCAAAAAAACCAAAGACAACACTTGGAATTCCGGCCAATAGATCAATGGCTGACTTGAGTGGTTCATAAAGTTTTTTCGGACAATAGTACGCAAGATAGACAGCGGTAAGAACGCCAAGGGGCACTCCAAAGAGCGCGGATCCAAGCCCCAGGCAGATCGAACCAACAATCATGGCCAGAATTCCATAGTGTCCCTGCGAAGGCGCCCAGTGGGCTGAACCCAGAAAGTTCAGCGGCCCGATTTTCACAATGGCCGGCAATCCATTGGCAAACAGAAACCAGCAGATCAGCGCGACACTTAAAATACAGAGTGCTGCACATCCCGCAAACAGAATCTGAAGCCAGGTTTCTTTTCGACTTGAGACCATAAGCTAGTTCAACTCGCTCCAGTCGGTCACTGCACCGGTATAAATGTCCTGGACCTGACTCTTGCTTAAGCTGTCTACGGGATTGTCCACACTGACAATCAGGACAATGCCATCCTGGGCAATCGGCGTGCTGATTAAAGACTGGCTCTTTTCTTCTTCTTTCAACTCACGGGAAAGCATACCGATGTCATAGACACCTTCAGCAGTGGAACTTGCACCAGTGGAAGAATCGGTCTGTAAAACGGAAATTTCTGCCTGATCATTTTGTTTCTGATAGTCTTCCGCAAGTTTTTCCATGACCGGGGTAACCGAAGAGGAACCACCAACCGTCAGGGATCCGCTTACACCATCAGAACTCCAGCTGCCGGAATTGGCGATGGGCACGTAGCCGGCATCCGCAATGATTTTCTGACCCTGATCACTGAGAATGTATTCTTTAAAATCAGCGGCCAGTTCGTTTTCTGCCCCCTCTTTTTCAACAATCAGAAAGGGACGACTGATGGAATACGTTCCATCGGTGACGGTTTCAACACTTGGCTTTACTCCATCGATCGCGAGCGCTTTGATCGTATCATTCAGACTGCCAAGCGAAATGTAGCCAATCGCATTGGGATTCTGGGTGACGGTTGCCATCATGACAGCGGTTGAATTGGTGATTTCAGCATCGGGAACGGTCAGATCCTGACCATCCTTTTCCAGCTGGAATAATTCACTGAAAGCGGATCTTGTCCCGCTGCCATCTTCACGGCTTAAAACTGAAATGGGACTGGCTGACGAAGAAGAAGCCGGATTTGACTGGCTGCATCCTCCAATCATGAGTGCCGTTAAGGCGGCTGCTCCAACTTTTTGAAGCATCGTTTTACTTGTTTTCATTGTTTTGCACCTCGATTTCACGCGGCCAGTATAGAAGATGGATGTTAATCCTTAAGCGGGATCTGGTAAGGACATGGGAAAACTTCGGTAAAAAAATCGTGGAGTCGGGAAAGAAGAAAGTGAACTTTGTGGGGAAAGTCAAAATGAAGGCTCAAAGAGACGAGAGGTGCTATGATTTCAATTTAAATGCGCTTGATGCCAGACAAAAGCCTGCTCAGTCCATCATCGAAATCGTAAAAACAAATCGGACTGGCTTTCAGGCTCACTTTGGATGCAGTTTTCGTTAAACTGTAGGTATCCAACGCAAGTTGAATCCACCAGAAATGCATTTTGTAATTTTGTAAAGGAGTCTGTTTTATGAGTGAACCGAAAATTATTGTTTTAAGCGGCCCAAGCGGCGTCGGAAAGGGAACCATCCGGAAAATGCTGGATATGGATGCCCTGAATTTAGTCAATTCGGTCAGCTGGACCACGCGTGATCCCCGTCCGGAAGATATCGAAGGCGTAACCTATCATTTTGTCAGCCAGGACGAATTCCAGAAAAATACTGACGAAGATGGCTTCGTTGAACATGCCGGCTATACCAACAATGCCTATGGCACCCCGAAAAAGCAGCTGGAAGACTGGATAGCCCAGGGTAAGAATGTTCTGCTGGAAATTGAAGTGAATGGCGCCAAACAGGTCATGGAAAAATATCCGGAAGCTGTTTCGATTTTCCTGATTCCGCCAACGATTGAAGATCTCAGAAAACGTCTGATCGGCCGCAAGTCGGAAGATGAAGCCAAGATCCAGGCCAGACTGGAAACAGCCGAAAAAGAGCTTGCCCAGAAAGACAACTATCAGTACCAGGTTGTTAATGATGATGCAGAGCGTGCTGCTAAAGAAGTGGCTGACATTATTCAAAGCTGCACGAATGGCAAGCAGTGAAACCCTGTCTTTTGCCAATCCCCGGGCGGCTCAAGAGCCAATAAAAGAAAGTCGCGAAGGTAAAAGAGAAATCAAACTTTCAATTCAAAATCATCCGGTTGTCCTCGCTTGATGGAGAATTGAACAGGTGCTAAACTGATTTCAGAATCAATCCTGAGGGAGCGGGGATCCGCTCCCTTAGATTTTGTCTGGAGAATGAAAAAACATTCTCACTAAGGTTTATAAGGAGTATAAATGGAGAATCTGAAAACCTGGATCGAACCACTTCTCGAAGCACAGGGTTGTACTTTGTATGATCTCGAATGGGATACAAAGATGAAACCTCCAGTTTTACGCGTCATGATCGACCGTGAAGATGGCGGTGTAGATCTTGATTTATGTGCAGCCTGCTCGGAAGAGATTTCCAAGCATCTCGATGAAACCGATGAAATTCCACAGGAATATATGCTTGAAGTCTGCAGCCCGGGTGCTGAGCGTGAACTGAGAACTGAAAAACAGATCGAAGCCCAAGTCGGCAAGTATGTCACAGTCAAAATGAAAGAGCCAGTTGATGGCTTTCATGAAGTTCTTGCCAAGCTCGACGAAGTCAGTCCCGAAGCTTTAAAGTTAAGCTTCTTTGTCAAAGGACGCCCAAAGAAACTGAGCGTGGATCGAACCAATATTGCGCTGATTAAAAGTGCAGTCAAAGTATAAAAACAACAGAGGAAAATATGCCTAAAAAAGGAACAAACAACACAAAAAAGAAAAATGATAACGCCCAGACAGCGTTTCTCAACCTTCATAACTTTCGCAACCTGCCTAAGGAAGTCGTAGAAGAAGCCCTGTCTGAAGCCATCGAAAAAGCCTATCGCAAACGCAATGATCTTGATGATGCCCGAATTAAAACGGTTTTTGATACGGATGGCCGTATTAAAGCTTACCGTTTATGGGATGTCGTAGAAACCGTTGAATTCCCGGACTACCAGCTCGATGTCGAAGAAGCTAAAGACATTACCCCAAATCCAAAAGTGGGCGATGTTCTGGAAGAGGAAACTGACATCGACAACTTTGTCCGTGGTGACATTTCAACTGTCAAAAGCGTCATGCTTCAGAAGATCAAAGAAGCCGAGAAGAAAGAAATCATCGACAAGTATTCGGACAAAGTCGGCGATATGGTCACTGGTAAAGTTGAATCTGTTGAAAACAAATTTGTCATGGTCCGCTTAGGCGGAACTCCAGATGGCAAACTGCAGCCAGGCGCTACAGATGCCGTCATGCGCAAATCTGACCAGATTCCAACTGAAACCTATCAAGAAGGAGAAATGATCAAAGTCATCATCTCCAAAGTCGATAAAGAATCCAAAGGATCGATCGTTATGGTCAGCCGTGCTGACAACGATATGATCAAACGTCTGTTTGAAAAAGAAGTACCTGAAATCTACCAGGGAACCATCGAAATCAAAGCCATCGCCCGTGATCCAGGCCAGCGTGCAAAAATGGCCGTTGTTTCCAAACGCGAAAACATCGACCCAATCGGTGCCTGCATCGGTCAGGGTGGTATGCGTGTACGTGCCATTTCTGAAGAGCTGAAGGGTGAAAAAATCGATATCTTCAAATGGTCTGATGATATCCAGGAACTCGTTAAAAACGCACTGTCCCCAGCTCAGGGCGTTGAAATCTTCTTAGCAGAAGATGCCGGTGACAAACTGCCTTCTGACAAGAACCCACGCCGCCCAATGAGAGATGGTAAAGTCCGTGAAGACCAGCGCAAAACACTGGTTGCCGCTGTTCCAAACAATCAGCTGTCCTTAGCCATCGGTAAAAAAGGTCAGAACGCAAAACTGGCTTATAAATTAACTGGTCATCGCATCGATATCCGTTCTCAGGAAGAACTCGATGAGCTCGGTCTTGACTGGCGCGCTCTTGTTGAAAAGATGCATAACGAATACGAAGAAAAGAAAGCCCAGGAGCATGCCTACAAACAGGCTCAGCGTATTGAAGAGCTCAAAAATGCTTCTGGCCAGACTGCCGTTATGCCGCATCTGAGCGAACTCGAATCGGATGAAGTCTTTGAAGACGAAACCCTCAAACCAGCAGCTCCTGCCAAAGAAGCAGCTCCAGCAGCCAGTGAGGCAAAATCTGACAATGCTCAGGATCTTGAAGAAGCAGCCCGCATTGCCAAGGAAAACCGTCGTTCTCTTGCCGAAAGACGCACCAACTACGTTTCTAAATTTGAAACGGTAGAACCTGCCAAAGCAGAACCTGCTGCTCCAGCCCGTCCTTCCAAACCTTATCGTTCCAAAGACGACAACAAGAAAGAAGAACGCCGCGTCGAGAAGAAGAAACCTGCCTTCAATACGATGCACCCAATCTATACGGAAGATGAACTCGAAGAGATCGAAAACAACGAACTCGAAGAAGAAATGAACGCTTCCTGGAACGAAGACATCGACTACGAAGAATACGATTCTTACTACGACGATGAATACTAGGCCAAAAGCCTGATGGACTCTGTCCTTAAACAAGAAATCTTGAAAAGAAGTCTTAAATGAAACACAGATTCGATCTGACTGATGGATCACCCGATAAAAAGACGGTGATCCATTCAGATCGAAATTGATATCCCTGACCAGACAGAAAGCGATACAAAAAGCTTTGGCATTGATCTTGAACGACAATCTCCGCTAAAAAATGTCAGATTTCCATTGATCTTCCAAAACTTTCCAGTCACAATAGACTGTCTGGACTCTGCCTGATCGGGCCTTGACGCCCAGTCAGGCGGTTTTCAGGAAGAAAGGAAACGGATATGCGTAAAATTCCAATGCGAAAATGCGTGGTCACGCAGGAACGCTTCCCCAAACAGGAACTGATCCGGGTGGTCCGCACTCCGGAAAATGAAGTCATTGTAGATGTCACGGGCAAGAAAAACGGCCATGGCGCCTACATCCAGAAATCGTTAGAGACCCTGGAAAAAGCCAAGAAAAACAAAGCACTGGCACGTGCTCTGGAATGTGAAATTCCACAGGAAGTCTACGATAAACTGGAACTGGTCATCCGTGCCGGCTGATCAGATTCTCTCTTTAGCGCAGCTGTGTGTCCGCACCGGCCGCTTTGCCAAAGGAGATGCTTTAATCCCATCCATTCAGAAAGAACAGGCAAAAGTTGTTTTGCTCAGTGATGGATGTGGAGCCAATCGTGCCAAAAAAATTCAGGACAAATGTGCCTACTATCAGATTCCGCTGATTGTTCTTCCTTCAGCAAAATTCGAGAGCATCAGCTCCAAAATCAATGGAGCCTTTGCGATTCTCGATCCCGGTTTTGCCAAAGGAATCATTCAGGCTGCCGAGCATCGTGAAGATGTACAGGCATTCAATCTGACAAAGACCAGTAAACCTGAAACCAGTCAATAGCCTCCTGTATGAGGCCCTGCTTCTAATCTCAAAAGCGACGCTTTTGATTGGAAGCAGAGTTTCATGCAGGGAAAAATTAGAGAAGGATGGTGGTGAAATGGCTAATAAGCCAGTAAAACGCAAACCGGCAAACAACCGTAACCGCAACAACAATAACCGGAATAACAACCGCAATAACCATGCTCCCAGACCAAGAATTGAGTATCCAAAAGAAATTACTTACTCTCTTCCGATTACCATCGGCGAACTCGCTGAACTGATGAAACGGAACTCTTCCGAAATCATTAAGTTCCTGTTTCTGCTTGGCAATATGTCAACCATTAACACAAGCCTGACCGACGATGAAATCGAACTGATCTGTGAAGAATTCAAAGTGAAACCTCACAAAGAAGTCATTATCGCGGATGATGATATCGAAGACCAGATCGCAAACCGTGTCTTTGATGAAAAAGATCTGAAACCAAGACCACCAGTGGTTACAATCATGGGTCACGTTGACCATGGTAAAACAACCCTGCTCGACACCATTCGAAATGCACATGTTGTCAAAGGCGAATTTGGCGGCATTACCCAGCATATTGGTGCCTACCAGGCATCTGTCAACGGTCGTAAGGTTACCTTCCTGGATACTCCAGGTCACGAAGCCTTCACTGCCATGCGTGCCCGTGGTGCTCAGATCACCGATATCGTTGTTCTGATTGTTGCAGCCGACGATGGTGTCATGCCACAGACCAAAGAATCCATTGACCACGCCCGTGCGGCAGGTGTTCCAATGGTTGTTGCTGTCAACAAGATTGATAAACCAGGTGCTAACCCAGAACGCGTTATGAGCGAACTGGCAAACGAAGGCGTTATGCCTGAAGACTGGGGCGGCGATACAATCTTCAACGAAATCTCAGCCCGTTCTGGACAGGGTGTTGACGATCTGCTTGAATCCCTGCTGTTAGTTGCTGACATGGAGGAGCTCAAAGCCAACCCGGATGTACCAGCTTCCGGTACTGTAATCGAAGCCAAACTGGATAAAGGCCGCGGTCCAGTTGCTACCCTGCTTGTTCAGCAGGGTACTCTGAAATCCGGCGACTCTGTCGTTGTCGGCAGTGCTTATGGCCGTATCCGTAAGATGACTTCCGATAAAGGAATGGAACTTAAGAGCGCTGGTCCATCGACTCCAGTCGAAATCATCGGTCTGAACGAAGTACCAAAAGCCGGTGATGTATTCATGGTTTACGACTCCTACAAACGTGCAGCTGAAATTGCCCAGAGTCGTGCCCAGAAACAGATTGAACAGGAACGTTCGGCAACTTCTGCCCGTTCCTTAGAAGATATGGCCCGTATGATTTCCGAAGGTGATATGAAGGAAATCAATATCCTGATCAAAGCAGACGTTCAGGGTTCTGCAGAAGCCATGAAAGCTTCTATTGAGAAACTGAATGTCGATACTGTCAAAGTCAACGTCATCCGTTCGACTGTCGGTACAATCACCGAATCGGATATCATGCTTGCCTCCGCATCCAATGCGATTATTTACGGCTTCAACATCCGTCCTACTGCTGCAATCCGTAAGAAAGCAGAAGAAGAAGGAGTTGAAATCCGTCTGCACAACATCATCTACAAAGCCCTTGAAGAAATTGAAGGTCTGATGAAAGGTCTGCTCGCTCCAGTTTACGAAGAAGTTGTTACTGGTCAGGCAGAAGTCCGTCAGATTTACAAAGCCAGCAAGGTCGGCACAATTGCCGGATGCTATGTTACGGATGGTGTGATCAAACGTGACTCTCGCTGCCGTCTGATTCGTGATGGCATCGTTGTCTACACTGGCCGTCTTGGGTCTTTACGTCGTTTCGAAAACGATGTCAAAGAAGTCAACCAGGGCTTCGAGTGTGGTCTGACCATCGAAAACTTCAATGACATTAAAGTTGGCGACATTGTCGAAGCTTTCGAGGACAAGGAAGTTAAAAATGACGCTTAAACAGGACAGAATGGATCAGATTCTGAAAAAAGAAATCAGCCGGATCCTGCAGTTCGAACTGAAAAACCCAAAACTTGGTTTCGTGACCGTTACGGATGTTGAATGCACCCGTGATATGTCGCAGGCCAAAGTCTATGTTTCCTTTTTAGGAAAGCAGGAACGCAATGATGCAGGCATGAAAGTACTGCGTGCATCGAAAGGGTTTATCCGCTCGACCCTGGCTAAAAACATCAAAGCCAGAAAGATGCCGGATCTGATCTTTGTTCAGGATACGTCTTTAGAGCAGGGACGTAAGATCGATAATATTATTTCGAGCTTACCACCCGCAAAAGAAGACACTGAAGACCATGATGAACCCTCTTCAGATTCTGCTGCTGAAGAGTAAACCAAAAGTATTGTGTCAGCCGTGACGAATCAGCCTCGCTGAATCGTGGATAAGACTCTGCCCAGGATCCAAACCCATCTCAATGGAACATGGATTTCAGGTCCTGAAGATAAATCTGGATTTCAGACTGCCTCTTTCTCTTTTGGAAAGGCGACAAGAAATTCCGGTTTATCGACTGGGCGTCACAGTCGATCACAACTCGAAACGGAAACCGATATGAGAAGAAAGCAAATATTGGACCTGAAAGGCAGAAGGGACGAAAACTCTTCTGCCTTTGGTCTTTTCATTAAAGCGTTGATATATGGAACCGTGGTTTTTATCGGCGGCCTTATGGTGATGCTGCTGGTCACCGGAATGCTGCCATACTGGCAGATTGCCATTCGATATTCCGTTCTATGGATCATGCCGCTGGTGATTGCGATCGGCTTCTTTCTGGATACCCTCATCCGCAACCGGAAATATGCCTATTGGATGTGGGGAGTTGCCATCGCGATTCTGGTTGGGATTGAAGCCGTATTTCTGATCAATCCACCTGACCAGTTTGCCCAGCTTCGTTTTATCAAATCACATGCTGAAGAGATTGTCCGCCAACAGGAAGAACCGTTGATTGCGGACGTTACCCGTATTTCGGAAAGCAAAATTCCGTTGTACGTTGAAACTCGCTCCAATGCCAATCCGCTTGATGATCAATCCATCGAGTATCTGGTGAACCTGATTAATGCTCTGCCAGAGACATTGACGGAAAGAGCGGCTGGAATCTATTTTGTTGATGAGGATGAATTCCAGGCCAATGCCGCCGGCAAACAGAACATTGAGGATTTCGCCGGGTATGTACGCCTGGAACAATCCGCAATGTATATCAAGATGCATGATCCGGCTGAAGCCGATCTGTATTTGTATGTCTGCCATGACGGTGAACAGATTCCATGGGGCGAGGCGGAAACGTATAAGGAAACAATGATTCATGAACTGATTCACCTTCTCGATATTCAGTACGAAGGCGAAAATGTTTATCTGTCGAATTCCAAGGAGTGGCAGGATCTGTTTGCCAAACATCAGTACGATCTGAGTGAATACGCAGCAACCGATCCAGTCGAATTCTTTGCCGAAGCGGGAACCTATTATTTTCTGTATCCTGACCTTTTAAAACAATCTGCTCCAGATGTTTACGATTGGTTTGTAACCAACCTGCCAGACTTTCAGCCTGATGAAAGTCTGGCTTTTTTTTGATTCTGGCAGCCAATCAAGCGCGCAATCAGGTCCGGATAGGGAACAGGTACAGAAAGAACAGGTACAGAAAGAACAGGCACAGAAAGAACAGGCACAGAAAGAGGATGTACAAAAGGAACAGGTCCTGAAAAGAAAGGGGAAGGCCGTAGTGAAGGAACGGCAATGTGGAAGCGGTAAAGGCAAAAGAAAAAGATTCAGACGGAGTACTTCTGACAATGAACAGGGAGACAGAGTTAGAAAGCCGAATGGAAAGAAAAGCAGGACGGAAAGTGTTGGATCAGAAAAGAACAGGCTGGCTGGCGGCTGGTCAGGAAGGTAGATGAAAACCTTCCAAAACGATAATCGATCATTATAGATCAGGCTGTACCGGGCTGTCTATTCCATCAATGGGATAGGAAAGTGCTGTGTGTTTTGAAAGATACTGAAAATGAAAACAGGATCAGGGAACTGATCAGGATATAAAAATATTTCTGATTTGATTGACGAGGTTGATAATCTATGATAGGAAACCGAAAAATTATGGATTGGAAATTAGGGAAAATATGGGAAGAAAGAGCAAAAGAGTTGACACCAGGATCATCCAAATAGAGCCATTCTACCCTGATTTATGGTTTATGAGCTTCACAGTGGAAAAAAGCGAAGCTGAATTATGTGAAATGCGTAAAACAATCGGGAGAGAGCATGAAAATCCTCTGATGGTTTTTCCATAATTGTACGAAAAAACGAAGAAATGTAAGCGTGTAACGTTAAGATCGTACTAAAGATTGCCATAATCCGATTTGTATCCCGTGTCAACATTGTTTTTTATGTTTTTTTTACCTAAAGTATAGGCATGAGCAAAAGAACCGATTCCGCAGTTGACTGCATGCAGTACCTTGAACAACGTCTGATCGAACAAAACTATGAGAACTGCGTAGATGAACAAAAAATACACGATCTTCTTTACCTTTCTTTGAAAGAAGGGTATGCAATCTTTGGGGAACCGATCCTTGAAGGCTCTTTCGTAAGCCAGGAGACCGGCCCATATTGTGTGGGACTGAACGCAATGTCCATTCAGCGTAAAAAACTGTTCCCAATTACTTTACGAATGTCCCGCCAGACCATTCTGGTTCTGAATTCAATCCTTGAGCAATATGGCCGCTGTTCCCATGAACAGCTGATGAGAGTAATCTGCCGTGATGAAGCATGGCAGTCGGCCCGAAAGAATTCCAACGAGACATTTTTTGGAATCATTGATTCTGAACTGTTAAGAACGGACTCCCGCAAAGTCAGCGTGATTCGATCTCTGTGGAAAATGGATCATAACTTCTATGCAGATCCATCCGCAATGGCAATCCATCTGAACTGATCCGGTTCAGCAAATTAACAATCCGGTCGATCAACGGATATCAATATGAAGATTAAAAACAGCCTGTCCAGTGTGTCTAGATGGGCTTTTTCGTGTTTAATGCGCAGTAACGCCTTTCATGTTCCTATAAGACAACGATAAAGTCAAGTAAAGCCCCTTCAGACAGATTTGGTGTGATGTCTGAATTCAAAAACTGTTGCAAATCCAAAAGAAAACCTCAGATATTCAGATATTCAATCCATAGCAAAGCTTCTTCCGGGTCATTCAGGCCTTCTGTCGATCAAATTGCCAAACCGTGCCAAAGAACTGGACGAATGGAATTCTGACCGTCATCAGGCCGAAACTAAAACGTCTGATGAATTTACGGTATAAAAACAAAAGTCAGACAAATCTGAAGAATGAATTCTGAGATTAGAGTGATAGGATGTTTCATTTGAAAGCGGCCTAAAAGACAACCAACCGGGACTTGCGAAAACATCTGTGGGGTCAGAGAGATGGAACGAGTTCTAATTTTTTAGTTCAAAACAGTCCGGCAAAGAGTCTGTAAGCGCTAAAACTGCTGTATGGATACTGGGTTGATTTGCGATAACAATGTTCAACAGAAAGCCTTTGTGCCCCTGATAAACGGACACGAATGGCCGACGAATAGCATAGCCGATGGTACCAGATTGATCCTCGAAGCGAGCAGAAAAAAAGATCACAGACCGTTTCAGCCTGTGATCAGAGAATGATTTGTGCGCAGCTAGAATCCATCCTTTTTACGGAATCAATCAGAAACGAAAGGAAGAATCAAGTCAGAATTAGAGTTCAGCCGAAGGGGTCGGCAGGGTTTTGATGCCATAGCGAAAGTACGCTACATGGCCGAGCCAAACAAAGACCAGAATCCAGCGGGCCCATGGCACTTTGCTCATCATCAGAAAACCAAAGAGCATGACCAGAGAAATGGTGGTCAGCACCCGGCGCTTGGCCGCTGTGGTCATACCCCGCTGTTCACGCCAGTCTTTAATGTTGTTTTTGTAAAGGTTGGTCTGCAAAAACCAGTCGTTGAGCTTTTTCGAGCTGCGGCTAAATCCGAAAGCCGCTAAAAGCAGGAAAGGAAACGCCGGCAGCAAAGGCAGAATCGCTCCGATAAAGCCAAGGATTAAGCCAATAAAACCTAAAAGCAGATAGAAAATCCGTTTGAAAAGATCGTGATGTTCGATCCACAGATGATTTAAGGTCATTACTGGGTGGTGAAACAGCATCCGTGGTCCGGAGTAGCGCATGACCTGACGGATTTCCTCACGCTTCTGTGCCTGGTAACAGTGAACTTTGCAGGCAGAACAGAAGGTTTTGGATTCCATAAACGGGCATTTATCAATGCGCAGGCGGGCGTATGTTTTCAACTCTTCACTGTTGATGGTATTGGGATTTCCTTTTTCATAGAGATCGATCATTTCACAAACGATCTTCTTTTCAAATGCACGGCGATCTTTAATCTTTTTCGTTTTCTTTTCATCGATGCCGTTCGGTGCGGTCTGGAGCTTATTTACTGGTTGAGTGGACTGGTTTTTCATGGTCCCTTCCTTTCTAATTTCCTGTAGAGATTTCTGTAGTTGATAAGTCTAATTTTGGGAGGCTATTGCACTTCAGGTGGGTAAACCTGACAAAAACACCCTTTGAGCGGTCGCTGTCCCTTCCTTCTGTCGCCTCGCTCGCAAGACTGGCTTTTCACAGGTTCTGGGAGCACGCAAGGGGTTTAAGCTTGCGTCCCCTTGCGGGCTCTCAGGTTCTGTGAAATGATCAGGCGCGAGTGAGGTGACAGAAGGAAGGGCCCCCTTCAATCTTCTAGAGCCGAGCGAGCGCCCCACCGGCGAGGTGACCACCCTAGTCGAAGTCAACATCTGCGCTGTACGCCGGGCGAAGATTTCTTCCGACGTTTGAACATACCAGCTTGATCATGTCGATGAGATTGTCAGTATTCCCGAATCCATACGATCTGCGGATTATCAGCTTGATTTTGTTATTCAGAGCTTCAATTCTGGCATTCGATAAACCGTATTCCATTGTGTTCAATATGGAATAGCGGTGGCGGCGAATCTTTTTATTCAGTTCGACGAATTCAGGAATTCTGCACCGGCACGCCCACGAAAGCCATTTTTTCAGGGCTTCTTCTACTCCTTCAGCGGTATGGAAGATCATTCTGAGAGCCTCCTTCAGCTGATAGCCGCGAAACAGTTTTGGATAGACTTTCTGAATCTGTTCCAGACTGGACTTCTGGTAGTCTGTCAGATTTTCCGGATTCTTACCCAGTGGATATTTTGAGTGCTTCAGCACCTTAGATTCCTTAGGCTGTAGTTCTTCTCCTTTTTTAGGACGGCCAGGTTTCCGTTTAGGTAAAGTTTTTTCAGCTTCATAGGCCTCTCTCCAGATGCGGCGGCGCATCATGTCCATGGCATCAAGAGCCCACGTGACAACGTGATACGGGTCAATGCAGAAAACAGCCTGAGGGGCATATTTACTGACTGTATTTTTAATCCATCTGGCACCATCACCACTGACCATCTTGATTTTAGAAGCAGCTTCTGGACCAATTTCGATAA
>CAJTLE010000002.1 GCA_910577085.1 uncultured Allobaculum sp.
ACGTGATACGGGTCAATGCAGAAAACAGCCTGAGGGGCATATTTACTGACTGTATTTTTAATCCATCTGGCACCATCACCACTGACCATCTTGATTTTAGAAGCAGCTTCTGGACCAATTTCGATAAAGAATTTCTCAAGAACACTGCTTCCAAAGCCTTCATGGACCCAGATAACTTCTCCGGTCAGGTGGTTCACGACCGTTGTAAGGTAGGTATGACCCTTCTTATGGCTTGTCTCGTCAACGCCAATGGCTTCAAGGTTTTCATACTTCGCTTTTGGATCTTTCTCCTTAGCTTTCTGAACACGGGAAATGATAGATCCGACAGTTCTCCAGTTGATTCTCATCTGCTCACAGACAAGCTTTTTAGACTGATGAACGGCGAGATAAGCAACCTGCTGCTCGAACTTTTTGGTGAACCGGGAACCATGCAGGGCCCAGGTAACGTCTTCGGTTACGACACCATGCTCAGGACATTTCACCCGGTGAACATCGCTGACCAGGATGACTTTTTGCGTTCCCATATCAAGCGCGCGCCACTCCCTCTTTTGAGTTTTGGAGTCATATCCTGGAACGTGCTTATGACAATGAGGACAGATTCCCTGAAGCCTCTTATGAAGCCGGATGTAGACGTACAGCGTGTCGCCCTCGGCATTTTGTTCAATTTTTGAGATGGTAACCCCCTTGAGGTTTTGAGCATTTTTGATAAGCTGATTGTGGGTCATGTGTTTTTTGTATCCTTTCTGTGTGGAAACTTAAGGATAACACATGTCCTTTTTCATATCTATGCTTTATATACAGGGGGTGTCATCCGTCAAAAAAGATGACATCCCCTTTTTTTCGACTCAAAAACCCACCCAAAGTACAACAGAGCCTTTTTTGACTGGTTTTACAGTCTTTAAATTATAGCTTTGAACTTTACTTTCCTTTGGGCTTTTCTCTTATGAGCCTATGGGGAATCAATAAATGATCATGCAGTGCAAACCGGAGTCATCCGGTTTTTTTATGCGCCGTCAAATTGGTAACAATGCGCATTAAAAAGAACTAAAGTGCACACCACCAGCCGATGTCTGTTCAGGCCGGCGGTATAATCGACTGTATGACTGAACAGAAAAGTAAAAGTGACCAGAAATCACTGTTTTTAGAGGGAATGAAAGCTTCCATTCCCATTACGCTTGGCTATTTTGCGGTCTCTGCTGCCTACGGAATGGCTGCCATCATTGAGGGGATGACCGTTACGCAGGCCACAGTGGCCTCATTTATTACCCTGACGAGCGCCGGTCAGTTTGCGGGGACAACTTTGATCTGTGCCGGGGCCTCTCTGATTGAGTTGATCCTGACCCAGCTGATTATCAATGCCCGCTATTTTCTGATGTCTATCTCGCTCGCCCAAAAACTCACTCCCCATACTCCTTTATGGCAGCGTATGTTGATGGCGTATGGCATTACTGATGAGATCTATGCGGTCGCCGTTTCGGAAAAAGGAAATATCCGCTTTTCCTGGATGATGGGTCTGATTGTCGGGCCAGTTGCCGGCTGGGCTGGAGGAACTCTTCTTGGCGGTCTTGCCAGTGCCACCCTGCCGACGGATCTGGTGAACTGTCTGGGTCTGGCGATGTATGGCATGTTTATTGCGATTTTTATTCCGGCTGCCCGAAAATCGAAATCCGTTTTCTATTGTGTTCTGTTGGCGTGTGTCCTGTCGTGTCTTTTTGCGTGGGTTTCGGCGCTGCAGATTTTTTCCGGCGGGTATTCCATTATTATCATTACGGTTGTCGTCAGTGCCTTGATGGCCTGGTTATTTCCAAGATCGGAGGATGAACAATGAGTGCTGCGCAAACCTGGACTGGGATTGTGGTCATGGCTCTGGTGACTTATGTCATCCGGATGATTCCTATGGTCTTTTTCTCCAAGCCGATCCACTCCCGCTTTTTCCAGTCCTTTCTTTATTATGTGCCGTATGCGGTTCTGGCTGCAATGACCTTTCCAGCTGTCTTTTCCAGTGATTTACCACTGGTGGTCAGTGCGATCGGTGTGCTGGCGGCCATTGTCTGTGCTTACTGTGGCGGAAGCCTGTTGATGGTAGCAGCCGTTGCGGCAGCGGCAGCGTATGTCGCCCAGTTATTTGTTTAAAATCGAGTCTGTCGAGTCTGTATTGTGAAGATGAAGATGAAGCTGAATCTGACTTTCCTGGTAAGAGCGGATTCAGCTTTTTTGCATGGAAACCCACAGATTGAGAACAGCCAGTTTGGCAAACTGCCCTGGAAAGAACGTTTCAAAATCCAATTTTGATCGGGATTATTTTCCAATCCGGACAGTTTAAAAATCCTGATTCCTGTCCCTTGTGCGCTCAGTGTCAGAAAAGTGGTGCATCTGGCTTGAATTTTTGCTGGAATCCGCTTTCAGGTGGTGATTTGATCCAGCCATCAGGGGGATTTATGGTCCTTATTGTCAGAATCGCTCTGTTTTCTCTTATAATGAAAACTGACAAAGGAGTCTTCTGATATGGAAAAAACCGATAAACTCCACTATATCAAAGTTGTCATCTCGGCCTGCCTGATGGTAGCTGCGAGCATGGGACTTTGCTTCTATTGCGCTGGAGTCTTTTATCAGCCTGTCGCCGAGGGTCTGAATATCTCGATCGGCGAGGCTTCAGCCTGTACAACGATTATGCTGATCTGTATGGCGCTGACAACGGTCTGTGTACCGTATCTGCTTCGTAAGGTGAAACTGGAAACCATTTTATGGATCGGTACGATCCTTGCGGCAGCTTCTGTTTTATGTATTTCTTTTTGCTTTAACCGCTTTTTCATGTACTTTTTCTCCATTCCAATGGGCATTGGAGCAGCGATGATCGGCATGGTGCCGGCTACAACCATGATCAACAACTGGTTTGAAAAGAAGAAATCCTGGACGACTTCCATCGTTCTGGCTGCTTCTGCATTCAGTGCGGCCATCTTCTCCCCGATGATGTCGGCTGCGGTTACCGCTCTGGGATGGCGTATGGGTCTGGTTATTCAGGCTGTCCTGATTCTGGTATTAATGGGACCGGCTCTGTACTGGAAATGTTCTCTTCATCCTTCAGCCGCCGGTCATGTTCCTTATGGCCAGGAAGAAGTCAGTCATGATCGTCAGAAAACCCCAAAGGCAATTCTGATCAGTTTTGCGTTAATCGCCGTTTTCTCGGCGGCTTTAATTGGCCTGCCGATGCACTTCTCAACGCTTGCCACTTCCATGGGTCTGCCAATGCTCAGTGGTGCAGTAGCCCTGAGCTGGTGCATGATTGGTAACTTTGTATTTAAACTGCTTGGCGGCTTTTTATCCGACAGGCTCAAACCTGTGCTTTCTTCCGGAATTCTGGATGTCGTTGCTCTGGTGGCAACGGCTGGTATTCTGATTTCGATTCTGACTTCCTCAGCCGGTGGTCTGATCGTTCTGGCTTTCTTCTTTGGCAGTGTCTTCGCCCTCAACGAATTGTCTCTGCCTTTGTTAGTTTCCAACCGCATGGCACGTAAATACTATGCGACGGTCTATAGTCTGCTCAACTTCGTCTCCACCCTGACCACAGCGCTGGCCATTATGGCAGTTGGCTTTATTTATGATCGGACCGCAAACTACATCTGGATTTATGTCATCGCGATTGTCGAAGAAGTCATCATTGCCTTCCTGATCTGGTATCTGATCCATAACGAAAAAGTTGATGATCTGGTTACGAATGAAAAGACCAGAAACTTTGTTGCTAAAATGCGCGCTGACCGCATCAAACGTGCTAATGCCAGAGAAGAAAAAGCAGCCCGCCGCAAAGAACAGCAGGCAAATGCAGCAAGCGAGAAAGCCGTAGATGAAACCGCGCCTTCAGGTAAGAAAAATCCGGACAAGGACGGTTCGGACAACGTATTCAAATCGCAGATGGCCCTGATTGATTCACAGCCTGACTTCTCTGCAGATAAAAAAGGGGCCGCTCCAACACAGAGTCCGAAACCAAAAGCCGACTTTATGGATGATAAAAAGGCAGAGGCCCCAGCCAATGAGGATCCAAAACCTGCCGTAACTCCGAGTGCTTCGGAACCTGAACCGGATGTTCAAAGCAAATCAGCCAACGAGAAACCAGAGGAAAAGCCGGCAGCGCCGACCAAACCAGTCGTTCAGCCTGATTCCTTCGATTTCAATTCGGACAAACAGCTGGATGAGCAGGCAGAATCGATTCTGCCCGATTCTGATCCCGGTACATCTGAATTAGAAGACTGATCGAAAAGATCTGGAAATCAAGTTTTGTCCATTCCGTTTTGTTTGGATGAACTATTCGTTAAGATGAATCATTCGCCAAGACGAAGAACAAGATGAAGATCAAGCTAAAGAAAAGGGGAACCATTTGCGCGGTTCCCCTTTTTTAGTGGAGTCAAATTGTTGATTTGTTGATTTTGTCTGTTTCTTCTTCCTGCAGGATCAAGCTTTCTTTAAAGCATTCGATCTGGCAGATCCTGGCCATCTTCTGGCAGGTCAATGGTCAACAGGTAACTTTCATAGCCATTGACGACAGTGGTCTGTTCAATGGTATAGATTCTTGGATAGTTCCCATAGGCCAGGTGGACATGGCCGTGGAAGAAGTACTTGGGATGGTAGTCATGGATGAGCTTGTTGAAGGCTTCAAATCCGGTATGGCAGAGATCCTTGCCATCATGATGACCATAGGCAGGGGCATGGGTCACAAGAATGTCAAAGCCATGGGTCTTTTTCAGTTTGAACCAGAGCTTGAATATCCGTTTGCTCATTTCACGCTGGGTGTACTGAAAAGGCCCCTCTTTATAGCGCATGGATCCGCCAAGCCCTAAAAAGAGCAGACCTTTCCAGCGATAAATGGAATCGTCCAGACAAAAGCAGCCCAGGGGTGGATTCTTGACGTATTCCGTATCATGGTTGCCGGCGACATAGAGCACATCGCCCTCAAACATCGTGGCGATAAATTCCAGATAGCGGGCAGGCAGATCTCCGCAGGAAATAATCAGATCAATCCCGTCAAACGTATCCTGTTTCCAGTATTGGTAGTAAGCAGGTTTGACTTCATCGGCCAGAAGCAGAATTCTGGCCGTTTTCTTACTCATGCTTTGCGCTCGTACTCAGGTTGGCAGCCTGGACGCTCTTTTCGAGCCCTTCTGCATCTCCAGCCTGAACTGAAGACGAAATGACTTTGACCAGTCCGGAGTTGGAAGGATCCGGATCATTGGCTGGAATTTTTGGGGCGGAGTCTGACTGAACCGAGTCGGTATATTTTTCTTTTGGTGTCTGCTCGCCAGGTTCCAGTTCATCCAGTCCATGCACCGCCACCAGTTTTTCTGCCGATGGAATCAGTTTATCGGACGTGTCATCCGGCAGCTTGCCGACAATGTTGCCCACCAGAAAGTCCATCCGGGCCAGATCATTCATGGTAATGGAGGCATTCTCGTCAGCGCCGCGTTCTTTGGCGTGAATGCCGCCAAAGATAAAGAAGCGTTTTTCGGTAATGTCGGTTCTCAGCAGATCAATCAGTCGATGCGTCTCATAGGGCAGTTCATCCGAGAAGGAGACATCGATCAGACCGTTGGACAGACCCAGCCAGTAGTTGATCGAGCCGCCGTTTGCGGTCTGCTCATCCGCTTTATAGGAGCGGTTGAGAATCGAAGACATGATCCGGGTATAGAAAACAGACCATTTCTGCTGGACAAGCGACAGGTTTGAGAATTTTCCGGTCCGTACATCAAACAGACCAAATCGTTTTCCTTTGCCAATCCGGGTGTCAAAGTCCTGACCGGAGATATAGATCATATCGATATCGAGCGGGAATTCTGTATTAGTCGGAGTTTCCGTTGTCGACCAGTCCAGATACACTCTTGCACCTGGCCGGACCATCGCAACCCCGATCGCAAACGCATTGATATCGGCAATGGCGCCATAAATCGGATAGTCGGCAATGTAGCCGATTTTCCCGGACGTACTCATTGCGGCTGCGGCAATCCCCTGCAAGAACTGGATTTCATAACCGCGGGTGTAGTAAGAGCGCACGGTGGTCGCTTCCGGGTTCAGAGAGCAGTTGAGGAATTTAATTTTCGGATACTTGGCGGCATAGCGGTTGGTTGTCTGAAGCATAAGTGGATGGGAAGTAAAAATGACCTGAGCACCCCAGGCAATCGCTTCCTTGAAAGCATTGTCAAGAGCTTCGGGAGTGTCGTTATTGGAATAAAGCTTCACCTCTACCCGGCCATCCATATTCACGGCCATGGTTTTGAACGCTTTGTAGTGCGTCAGTGCCCATGAGGAAGACTGCGGATCGCCTTCCTGAATCAGCGCGGCTTTGATTGGCTCCTTGAGCCGGGAAAGCATGGATTTACGATCACTCAGTTCGGTTTCCGTCAGTAAGGCAGCTTCCACCACATCCGGATAGGATTCAATCTGCGGCAAAATCGGGGTCAGTTCTTTTTCAATTGTTGAATCTGGAAGAACCTGGGAAGGCCGCCAGCCATAAACATCCAGATAAATTAAGAAGGCGTCCCCATCACTGGCCTGAATGGGGCGGGTAATCAGTTTATTCAGGACAGTCGAAAAGCTGTAGAAGAAAGACAGAATGTTTTTGCGTTCTTCTTCTGTAAACGGCTGTTCCAGATCAGGATGGATAATGCGCAGCAGCTTTTTGTAGTTGCGGGATTTGGACATCAAAATGGAATCAATGCCGGTGAAGTCATAGAAAGCCAGAAAACTCTTATAGAGTTCGCCTTTTTCCATATCATCGGGATTTACCTCCAGATTAATGACGTGAGCACTGATCAGCGGGTTCTTTAAAAACTTGGTCACCGAAACGCGCTTGTTGCCTTCTTCGACAAAATAGCGGCCGAACAGTTCATACACAAGAATCGGATCCCGCAGGCCTTCGTTTGTCGCATGTTGACAAAGCGTAATCCACTTCGTTGCAAATTCAGTGTTGTTATCGAGCAGCGGCATAAAGTTAGCCGCAAAGGATTCGGTACGGCCTTCATGGCAGGTGCCCATAATCTGATCCGTCAGAATTTCGCGGACACCAAGATCTTTCTTTTTCACCACTTTCAAGGATTTGAGATAGTGGTCAAGTACAGGCAGATAGGGATCAGCCCCCTTCGCCTTTCGTTCATTTAAACAAGCCAGACCTTTTTTGCGGGCCTGATTGTACTGGTCCATAGCAGTTACGGGCATAGTCTCACCTCATTCACCATCAGTCTATCATTGCCAAAATTCTTCCCAATCAAGCAAGCCCATCCAATAAAAGCCAAAGTCGACTGTTGGGCTGCCTTTCAAAGAAAGTCGAAGAAGATCCGAAAATGCGTCCGGGAAGAGCGCAAAAAGATAAGTGTCATGTCGAACTGGAGGGGATGACGTGAGATGACAGGCAAAGAGGCAGATTGGGCATCTTTTTCTCTGATTTGTGAGAGAGTGAAGACAGAGGGGGAACGAATCAGAAACTATGTGCCAAACCTTTTTCAGTTGTAACAGTGTACTTTGGGTGAAAAAATCTTCACCGGCAGCGAAATTATTATAATAATCAGCGAATTGTACCAAACAGGACGGATTAACGGCAAAACAGGACAGGCAGAAGTTAATTATGAGGAAAACGCTTACAATATATTGGCAGACAGTGCATGATCACGCCAGACTGCCCCTTTGAAAACTTAGATTTAGGGACTCGTTCGGTGGAGAGAAACGACTGCACGACTTGATTACTGCATGTTCAAGTTCATGGAAAGGGAGATTCATTATGGTTTTAAGTGGAGAAGAAATGCAGCTGCTCGAAAGTCTGATTGGCAAGAAAGCGGAGAAAATTCTGATTCCAATTCCAAGAGATTCTGTAAGCAAGCCAGTCGAAACCGTGCTCGTTCTTTCAAAAGATAAAGGGATTCTGATTGATTCCTGTTACCGACCCCAAAAAGCGATTGAAACACCCAATGGCTATCCGCAGATGCGGGTCCGCCTGATTGAGAAAATTCCTGAATACGCGAATGGAGATGCGATCGAATTGTCAAATACCGGAGAAATTGTACGTTCTATTGAAGTAACAAGTGAGCACATCCTTACCCCGAAAGACACAGCATGCTATACAAAGGCTGTCCATATCGAATTTACTGGACAGCGTGAAATTACCATTACCCGTGAAACCTTCCGTAATCCTTCTTTACAGGTTTACGAGCGGGTGCCGGACCATCCAATCGAGCCTGAATACAATGCTCGCGTAACCCAGACGGTCCAGACTTTCTAACACTGAAGATTTCGTTTCATCCTCATCCTTATCAAGATCCGTTCCAGATCGGATTTTGAAATACCGGCAGCCCGTCCAGACTGCCGGTATTTTTTTATGGAAAACCGCAACATTTACGCAGAAATAAGTGTCGCAAATCGTGATGAATCCAATATTGGTCAGGGAAGTGTAAAAATGCTCATAATGGTTTTCTGCAGTCGGGAAATTGAAAGAAATCAAGCCGATAGAAGATTTTCTGTCGATAAATGTGAAGTGAGAAGAGGGCACAAAAATACATCTGAACGGCTTTTTGTTAGCATCTAAATTCGATTGGATTTGAATCTTCAAACAAGATTGTACATTTTTTGGGCAAAAAATGATAAAAAAGAAGGGTTCCGGTCTACAATACCCATTTACTTATTTACTTCCCAAAGATTATTTCTTATACTCCAAGTGTACCTGAGATTTGCGTTGGGGGACGTGGAGATTGGGTACGGGAATTTTGTAAGGACGGAATACTATAATAATTCATAATAATTTTTGTGCGATCATGTATTCATCTTTTTTCAACTCTGATACCTTCTGATAGATTCATCACTCACGTTTTAAACCGTCCTTATTGTGTAAGTAAAAGTGAGCTTTGCCAGGACAGAGTTCACTTTACTGGAGCCGTCAGGCTCCTTTTTTTTTATGCTGTTATTGAAACAGGGGATGAAAAACGGGAAACAGATCCAGTCAAAAAACGCAAAAGATGGTCAGAGTATCTTCATATGGTCTTTGAGCATCTCTTTTTAAAGAGAGAATCTGAACTATGTTGACGGAAGCCACAATTCTGTTGCCCTGAATCGTCCGTTGGTAAGAAGAGAAAAGGAGAAATCCGCTGCTTTTCCAAAACTGTGAGCTCTGGGTGCTTTTGAAAGGCAGATCCTGGCTTCTCTGGCTCAGACTGGCCTTGTCATGGAATCAGGCAGATCCTGTCACGCATTCAGACTGATCTTGCTCCTGATTCAGGTTGATCCTGCCAGAAGGCTTGTTGAAATCAATGCGCGTCTGAGTATAATCAAGGCACTGAGAATGTTCATCCAGAACATTCAATCCGTCCAGCCTCCATCTTTGAGACTGGAAAAAGGAGGCTTTATGCAGATTTCCAGCCGTTTTACCATCGCCGTTCATATCTGTGCCTGTCTTCACGCTTTTGAAGGCAAACATCGTCTGACCAGCGACTTTCTTGCGTCGAGCGTCAACGTCAATCCGGTTATCATCCGCAATATTCTCGCCCAGCTCAAAGCCGCTAAAATTGTCAGCGTCGCCAGAGGGGCGGGCGGATCTCGTTTGATCTGCGACCCTGAAACGACAACCTTACTGGATATTTATCGTGCCATTGATCCGATCGAAAACAATCAGCTGTTTCATTTCCATGAAAACCCAAATCCTGACTGTCCAGTCGGTCATTCGATTCATGACCTGCTCGATGAGCATCTGGCAAGCGCCCAGAAGGCCATGGAAGAGGATCTGGCGAAAACAACCCTGGCTGATCTCTTTGCCCAGACCGATCATGCTGTTGAAAAACAGGAACAACAGGAACAATAAGAACAACAGGAAGAAAGTTCCCTTTAAAACGAAATTGACAAATGAGGCCAAATGTCCACATCTGGACAGGCCTCATTTTTTTGTCTCTGGTGCCAATTGGAGATGTATCTGATAATGGAGTCACTTCAAAGATATCCAAAGGATGCCAGATCAGAAGTTTTCAAACGCAATCTTCTGAAGGGATGAATAAGGAACATTCTGTTTACGTCAGCCAGAAATGAGACAGGAAATCCAATTCAGTACAGATCATCCGTCCAGCATCCAAAACCAGAACAGTGAGCACAACACGACAAGAAAGAGACTCATCATGAAAAGAAGCGCAAATGGCCAGGCAATGGTCGAAGATACAATCCAGATTCAGCCGACTGCTTTTGACAAGCAGGACAAAACCTCGATTTACTGGTTAGGCAACGGTGGAGCCATGATCAACTCGCAGGGAACCGTGATTCTGATCGACCCGCTGCTCAAAGATTTTGATATGCCCCTGCTGATGAATGAAATGCCGCTTGATCCAGCAAAAAGCGACCATGTGGATGCAGTACTGATTACTCATATTGATAACGATCACTATTCCCGTCCAACCTGCACGGATCTCAAAGACAAAACCGATCGCTTCTATGCCCCAAACTATGTGGCTGAAGTCATGGACGAAGAAGGCTATCCCGTCACTATGAAAACCATCGGGGATGAATTCCTGGTTGGTCCAGTCAATGTGAAGTTGACTCCGGCTTTACACAACTGGCAGAACAACGTCAAAAAGTGGCAGTACCGCTACTGGAAACCAGAAGACTATTGCGGCTACTACCTCAATACACCAGATGGAAAAATCTGGATGCCAGGTGACTCCAAACTTCTTCCGGAACAGTTGGAAATGCCGAATCCAGATGTCATCCTGTTTGATTTTGCGGACAATGCAGTGCATATCACATTGGATGGAGCGGTGAAACTGGCCAATACGTATCCGGATTCGGATCTGATTGCGATTCACTGGGGCTGCGTGGATGCGCCAGAGATGACACCATTTAATGGAGATCCTGAAATCCTCCGGTCCAGAATTGTCAATCCAGACCGCCTGAAAGTTCTTGCTCCAGGCGAAGAGTACATCTTGAACAAATAAGACAGATGACAGATAAAGAAAATAGCCTGAAGAAAGCAGAATCAGTCATTAATAAAAGCAGAATCAGTCATTACTCAACGAGAAAGACTGTAGAGAAAGTCGAAAAGAAGAAGGAAAATGGAATGAAACGTTTATACCTCATGCGCCATGGACAGACGCTTTTCAATGTTCAGCACAAAATTCAGGGATGGTGCGATTCTCCTTTAACATCCAAAGGAATCGAACAGGCCAAAGCAGCGAAAAAGATTCTCGATGAGCGGGGAATTCAGTTTGATCATGCCTGTTGCTCAACAGCTGAACGTTGTTGCGATACCCTGGAACTTGTAATCGATCTTCCTTATGAGCGGTTCAAAGGGTTATCTGCTGTTATTCATATATAACTATTAAGTATAAACAAATGTTTATATGGTTATCTATGAGTCGCTTATGTTATCATTTAGGCATGAAAAGTCCAGTAGCAGTCACTCCCGATATGGTGACTGATGAAAGGTACACAACCGGCAGTATCGGGAAACTGCTCGGGAAGAATTACAGAATGACTATCCAGACAGGATGATTTCGTAAAAAGCATTGCGGATGCTTCCCATATCAAGGAAGCATCCGCTTTTTATTCGTATCAGAATCGTATCAGGGATCGAGTTATTCGTATCAGAATCGTATCAGGGATCGAGTTATTCGTATCAGAATCGTATCAGGGACTGAGTTATTCGTATCAGAATCGAATTCATCGTGTCAGAAGCGAACAGCTTATTGACAAAGCTGTTCACAAATGCTGCCACTATAATTTCAACAACCAGAAAAGTTTGAATAGCGGCAGACAACCAACTGAAGATGAATCAGTGAAAAAAGACTGGAAATCAGACGATGCTTGACGCAAATTTCTGAAATTCCAGTCTTTTGTATTTTAGAAAATATAAATTTGGAAGTGGATTATTCCACTTTCAACATTCGGTAGCCGACACCAATGTGGGTCTGGATAAACTGAACGTTGCCTTTCTTTTCCAGCTTTTTACGAAGGGTAGCCATAAATACACGCAGGGAAGCAATGTCGTTATCCATGTTGGATCCCCAGATCTGCTGAGTAATGTAGTTATGAGTCAGAACACGGCCGACGTTTTTGCTGAGAAGTGTTAACAGCTTGAATTCAATAGGAGTCAGATGGAGTTCCTCTCCATTGAGGGTGACGCATCCAGCTGCATAATCAATACGCAATGGTCCATTAACGAAAACAGACTTGGAAGCTGCAGCCTGAGGCTGGGAAGACAGATGTCTTTCGACAACACGCAGGCGAGCCAGCAGTTCAACAATGGAGAATGGCTTTGTCAGATAGTCATCTGCACCAGCATCCAGAGCACGGATTTTATCTTCATCATCTGTACGGGCAGAAATAACGATCACTGGAACATTGGACCAGCTACGAACTTTCTTAATAATGTCGACCCCATCCATATCGGGAAGACCCAGATCCAGGAAAATAACATCTGGATTGTGGGTAGAAGCTTCCAGAATTGCTGTTTTGCCATCAGGAGCCATCAGATATTTATAATTATGAGCCTTCAGGGTGGTACCGATTAAATTGCGAATGGAGTTATCGTCTTCGACAACAAGTACTGTTGTAGTATTCATAAAGATCACCTTTTTCTTTTCTCATTATACAAAAGATTCATATGTGGAAACAAATGCAAGTATGCAAGTTGGATGCACAGAAAGCAGATTTGGCAAAAAAAGCGCCAGGCGTACAAGTCTGACGCTATGCGATTGAAAGTAAAGGAATCCGGAAGGAGAAAACACATCCATGAGGCTCGTTATCATGAACTTCAATGGTTCCGTGATGAGCATCAATAATCGCTTTACAGAGAAACAGGCCAAGTCCTAAATAGTGCGTAGAGTCAAAACTTGGGGCATCTCCCGTGTAGAAAATATCGAAAATCTTTTCTTTCATAGAGTCTTTAATGCCGCCGCCCTCATCAGAAACTTCAACTACGGCCATATTGTCCTGAGCATAGGTGCGGATTTTGATTGGGGTGCCTTCAGGGGTGTGATGAATGGAGTTGGTGACCAGATTGGAGACAACCTGGGCAATCAGATTGGCATCCATATTGGCCACCAGAAGATCATCGCATTCTTCAATCGTAATTGGATGCGTGACATTGGCTTTGTTTGGATATTCCATTCCGGTTTCTACCACATCACTTAACAGTTCTGGCTGCAATTTAACTGGCATGGAACTCGAATCCATGCGGGCTGCAGTCAGCAGGTTTTCGATCATGTAATACATGTTCAGGGAATCGTACTGGATTTCATCCCAGAGTTTTTCCTTTTCCGGCTGGTCCATGGCGCCATGAGAGAGCTTATAGTTGGCAATGTTGCCCATAATTGCGGTTAATGGGGTGCGGATATCATGGGCTAAAGCCTTCAGTAAATTGGAGCGAAGCAGGTCACTTTCACGCTGAAGATTGGCTTCCTGTAATGCGGCTTCCTGAGTCATCGTTTCCAGAGTCTGAGCCCCATCGGCAACAATATTGCGCAGCACCATCTGTTCAAGCGGATCAATTGCCTGCTGGTTAAAGCGGATGCCGATGACCCCAAAAGTTTCCGAAGGAGTATCCCAGGGGAAATAGAGGTAGGAAGATATCGTATGATAACGGGTCATACACCCGGTCGGTTCGTGATACTTCAGGGCTTCTTTGGCAACGATCAGTTCTTTTTCGGCTTGCGTGTGATCACTGGGGACATCCGGATTGACATCGAAATAGACACGGTCCCGGAAAATCTCATCTTCATAAGGGTAGTAAACGATATCCCGTTCTGAAATTTCTGCCAGTTTGCGGCAGGTTATATTAATGACTTCTTTTGGCGTTTTGGCCAAGTGAAGCTGGTGGGTCGTATTGAGCAACATCTGGGTTGCCCAGGTTGACCTTCTGGCACTTCGCGTTTCAGCCTGAAGTCTGACTCCGATATAGGATCCGAGCAGGGAAACGACAAAGGCCATCGCAATCGCCATCGACAGCCGCTGCTGGTCATACTGGATGGACATTCGCGGCTGGGCAAACAGGAAGACAAACAACAGGTCACAGCAGAATGCAGAAATCAGTGACCAGAAGACACTTCCAGTGGCAATGGAACAGGCCAGAACTCCGAGAATAAAGATCTGAGCCTGGATAAATTCGTCGACGTCTGCATTGTCGAGAATAAAGCACAACATCGTGGTCAATGCGATGATCAAAACGATGCGCCCAAAATTCTGAAGGTTAGATTTCAGATCGTGCTTTTCAGGTTGAAGATGTGAAGCGTGAACGGTCATTGTTCCAGGCACGCTCATCAATCTTGTCTCTGGCAGAACTTCTAAAAGTTTCTGGGCAAAGGTTGGAGAAAGACGGGCCAGACCTTTTCGAGTCGGCGGCCGGTTGATTACCAGTAAGTCTACGGAATTGCTCCGGCAGAATTCACCGATCAGATAGACGGGGTCCGCTCCATTCAGAACTGTAAGATGAGCCCCTAAAGAGGCTGCATAATTGACATTATTCTGGAGAGCCGTTTTCTGGCTTTCACGGGAAAGATTCATGTCGGGTGTATTGACATAAAAGGCAAAAAATTCCCCATTGGACTGGGCAGCCTCCCGAAAAGCGGTCTCAATGGCTTGTCTGGTCGATGGACCAGAAGTCAGATACACCGCAATCACGGAAGGTGAGCTTTGAGAAGATAAAGAAGGTTGACTGCTCATTCCATCACCGCCTTTCTAAGAAAATCCATATGAAGGATAAAAAGAGGCTCACAGAATACTGGTCAGTTTTCGAGCGGGAAAAAGAGAAGATCGAGTGAAGTCCAAAATATGAATATGTGAATATTCATTTGTCGTCTTCAGTATATAGAAGAGTTCATTAAGGTGCGCTTAAGGAATAAAAAGGCGGGTATGAATCGAATAAAGAAAATGTTGAGTATCATCAACAAATCCTCACACCGCAAACGCATAACCGCCGTCCTGATCACTTGCCTGAATGATTTTCACTTACCGCGATGGATTGATGGATTCTGTTTTTTTGACAGAAATGAATCGCTCTATCTCTTTTCCGGACGGCTGATCGTTCTGAGATGTGAACGTTCAAAGCCTGTTTCCGGTCGTTTTGTGGATCTTCACCATGAACAAGGAATGAAACCCACTTTGACCATCTCATAATCGCCGAAAAGAGAGAAATAAACAACATAAAATGATTAGAAGATATCAATTTACAGGATTTTTTCAGAAAGTTGAGCAAAATCTTAACGCAAATCAATAAATTGTGAACAAATAGCCCCTCTATGGCATTTATGTATGTTCAATAAATACGAATATTAAGGACAGAAAAAAGAAAGAATCCAAAATCAGCAATATCTATCTGTAACTTTAAAGAGAAAAATGAAACCAGGACAGCCGCACAGAACCTGAAAAATAGACAGTATAGAAAAACAGCCAGCAGATCAGAGCGGATATCGACATGAGATTGAGATAAGGAAGAGGAAGGGAAAGAGTCGGATCACCTTAGAAAATAAAAAAGGCAGCTATTTTGCTGCCTTATACGTCTTGGTTGGGCACGGGCGGACGATCAGAATTTTACGTGCAAAGAGTTCATCGATCAGTACATACGGGCGGCATTTAGAAAGCAATGCAGCCAGTCTGGAAAAGCGCCACGCTTCCAGGAAAGTCAGACCAAACATCGCAAGGATGGATGGGATCGATACAAGTTCTGGAATCCGCTGGTACATCGTAAAAATAAATACGGTGCACAGAATTGGAATCAGAATCATATTGGCCAGAGCAAGAACGGTTTTCTGCGGCATCTGAAGCATCGACTCGATCTGAGCGTACTCTTGATGCTCAATCGAAGAAGAGGCCATCCGGTAGTGAAGGATGCTGCGATAGATGTCGATCAGTTCCGGATTATTTTTCGAGATGATCTGTTGGAGGGTACTATACAATTCGTCGCTGCTGATATATTTACGCATTTTGATACCTCAATTGTTAGAAGACCTGTCTAAGAAATCTTAGATCATGTAATCCTGAATTAAGAATCTGAGATCTGTGATCAGAACTCCTCAATCAAGATATACGAAAGAAATCAAATGAGCAAGATTCCAGTAAAAAATCGGCCTCGAAGTACAGTTATCTGGAAATGAAAGCGATCGCTTAAGGTGAAAACGGGTAAAAAACAGACAAAACAGAATGCACAGGAATGATTCAGAAAGGCCAAAACAAGAAAAGCAGATATTCAAAAAAGAATATAAAGGGCTTTCACGATAAATAAGCCGGAAAATCATCCTGTAAACAAAGTGAATTCGTCTGTTTTAGAGAATGCGATTTACCCAAAGCTTGCAGTCGCTTTACAGTTAGTTCACCAGTATCGTGGCATGAATAAGAACCAGAAACAAGTTATACGATTCTATAAAAATAAAAGAGGTTTCTATGCAGAAATGAGGAACCCATGCATGTGAGTTCCTCGTTGGAAATTGACTCTTAGATCAGAACAATTGATTTTTACAAACCATGCAGTACAGGATCCAGTCTTTTAAATGACTTTGAACTGACTCCATTTGCCGGAACGAAAACGGCCATAGAAGATAATGGCCCGAACGCCCCAGTCCATCGCCATGGCTAACGCCACCCCAATGACACCAAGACCAAACATCACACCCAAAACCCAGGAGAAGACCAGGCGGATGAATAAGGTGGAGCAGATCGAAACAATCATCCAGGGATGGGTCGAAGCAGCCAAGCATCGAGAATTCTTCAGATCCAGTGACCATCATCAGTGGAACGTCATTGACAAATTCGCCATCAAAGCCATCCATTGGCAGGACAACATCATCGACATACAGATGCGGGAATTTGGCCATGCGGATACCGGCATTCGGGAACAGGTTGATCACACGATCTGCGTCCAGACCATACAGATAGTCTCTGACTTCGTCTGTATCTTCGAGCAGCCATGCAGCCGCTTCTTCTTCGTTTTCTGCTTTCTTATCTTCCACTACAAGTGGTGCCATGGTATCAGCAATTTTCTGGCTTGCCTGTTCCTGAGTGGAAACCGTCATACCACCAGAGAAAGCGATCGCTTTACTGAACAGATCTTTAAAGGTTGGGGAAATCAGCATGGCCATGACATCGCGGCCCCCAGCAGAGAAGCCGGATACTGTTACGTTTTCAGGGTCACCACCGAAGTTTTCGATGTTGTCTTTGACCCACTGTAAAGACTTGGCAAGGTCGAGCATCGCAAAGTTTCCAGTTGGATTGTCTTCATCGATTAATGCTGGCAGGCTGTTAAAGCCCAGCAGGCCTAAACGATAGTTAACGGAGACGTAAACACAGTCATCGGTTTTGACTATGTCATTGCCAGGAATTTCAAAGGAACTTCCAGTCTGGTTATTTCCGCCGTGAACATAAACAAGAACAGGAAGCTTTTCGGCTTTTTCTGTTGTATAGACATCAAGGTTCAACGAATCGGTTGTCCCGGTCACGATGGTTTCGCCATCTTTTGTGGTCGTCTGCATGGCAATCTCTTCCTGGGTAGAGACATCTTTTACATCGTCCCATTTGTCCGGATCCTGCGGCGCTTTCCATCTTAAATCGCCGACGGGTTCTTTTCCGTATGGAATTCCATAGTAGACTTCGACGCCATCCTGATCGACGCCCTGAACCTGACCATATTGAGTATCGCGCACGCTGGATTGCGCCGTTTTGCTTTCTTCTGTCGTTTCACTCGAAGCGGCCGAGGAAGCCTGGGAAGAGGCCTGGCTGGAGGCTGTGCCTGATTCAGAGCTGGAGCAGCCAACCATCGATAAAGCTAAAAGGGTGCAGAGGGTCCCGCTTAAAAATCTTTTGATTCGCATTCTTTCTGTCCTCTCTTTTCATCAGCAAAAAACTCCCCGCAAATTCTTTGGATCGGCCATGATGGACGAGGGAGGGAATCGGGAGCGACATAGCCATCCTGGCCGATCAATAAGAACAATGCGTTTAAAGGACCGCCATCTTTCCAAAGCGGAGACTCGGCATGGTTTATACCCAGTTGGTCTGCCGCCTGCCTGCAAGGAACAGGCTGGATATAGAAAGGGAATTGAGGGCGGCTGGCACAATGGACAAAAGCCATAAAAACGGCGGCATTTTCGGGAGTTTTCGACTTTTGAATCTCTACCTCTATCATAGTTGAAAGCGCTTGATTCAACAGAATCACTTTGGAAAGATGGCTTCAAAAAATGAGGCGGCCAAAGAGAAAATGCGGTTGGCAAATAAGAATCTGGAGACGGTGGTCGTCTGAACACAAAAAAATCTGGTCTGCACCAGATTCAATGGAAAATTTACCTGTTCTATCTTTGTCGAGTCAGTCATCCTGGGCCCAACCGAGATCAGATCCTGCGATGGCCGACTGCCTGATCGGAAAAGATAGAGGATAAGGGTTTTGCAGGCCCATTCTTTGGCCTGGTCTTCAGGATTGCTTTTGGTTCTCTGCGGAACTCTCCAAAAGGTTCTCTTCGGATTTTGCTTCTTTCTGGTTTTCAGCCTTGCGATAGAAGTGGGCTGTGGAAATTCCCCAGGTCTTTTCGCGATACTTATCCAGGCTGCCATAGCGATCGTTCATTTTCTTTTCTTTCCGGGTACGGATCACCACTTCACCATCGTCTTTGAGCAAGGCAGCATCGCCTAAGGCTTCCATGACCGGATGAAAAATTTCATCTACGGTATAAGGTGGATCCAGATAAATCAGATCGAAGGTTTCCCTGTTTCGTTTTAACTGTTTGATCGCATCGAAAACATCCTGCTCCATGACATTGGCATCCCGGCCTTCAAAATGGCAGGCCTTGATGTTGGAGCGGATGACTTTGGCGGCTTCTTTTCCTTTTTCAACCATGACGACATGCTTCGCATGCCGGCTGATCGCCTCTAAGCCCATAGATCCTGAGCCGGAGAATAGATCCAGAAATGAACTGCCGGGAATTTGAAACTGCCACACATTGAATAAAGCCTGTCGGATTTTGTCCGTGACCGGGCGGGTATCTAAACCTTTTGGGGCATCTATGATCTTTCCGCGGGCATCACCTGAGATGATTCTCATATCCTATTTCCTCATTTCTATCTGACGAAAAATCCTTTGATGGATCTGTTCTGATCGTACCATGAACGGGCAGAAACAACCTGTTGAATGCGTAATTGGAATAAGAAGGCAAGGGGATTGGAAGTACCATTGAAAATTAATTGAAAGATTATGAAAATGGTAGACTTTCTGTTAAAAATGTGAGAAAAAGGAAATAGATACTACAAAACCGCTTACATTTTTAGTAAGCTGTAAAAATCTATAGTACTTGCTTGACTCAGAAACGAGCCTGAAACCCATGAGCTCTGGAGGTGAAGAGATGAATACCCGTAATTTACAGATCCACCTGGAAAACAGACTTTCTTCGCTTGCCAGTGCCTGCGTGAATCACAATGCGGTTGATGACGGACTGATTTTTGAAATCCTGACCTCGGATAGTCTCAGCGACGAATCCCGCCTCCATTACATCTGTCAGATTGAATATCGTCTGCCTTCCACCAGCAAAGTGAAACGGAAATCGAATGTAGATCTGAATTCTCTCTACCAGGAAGAGGAAGACGTTCGCTGTGAAAAACAGAAACGCTGGAATGAACTCCACCAGATCGCCGTGGAACTGCGTTTAAACAAGAGTGAGCACAGAGAACAGCCCAGAGAACGCTTCTACAAAATGGTCAGCGTGCTGACTGTTGACCCCAATCCAGCTGCGGGCATGACAAACGACCTTTCAGAATTCCCCCTGAATAGTCTGCAATCCTGAAAATTTGATCCGGCTTAACGGCCGGGTCTTTTTTATGGCACAAAATTGGAAGGACCAAACTTGTGTTGATTATACAGACTGCAGGAGGCTGACTCCCGTCATCTGCTTCAGTTTGTATCCTCTTCAAATGGGATTTCGGCAAGGACTGATCTGACTTTCGTCAATTCAGTTCTGGCAAAGTTTTTCTTCTCTCGATGCCTCAAATCAATGATTCTATGTCTCGGATTGATCGAGGTGACATGCTTGGTATGAACAGGATCTGGAAATTCGCTACAATAAAAGAACAGAACTCTATTCGATTTCGAATCAATACGCAATCGAAACCAGACATCAAATTACAGAAACAGGATAAAGGAGGAGTGAAACGATGGAACGCTATCGAAAAGTCAAATCGCCTGCAGATCAGCTCGTACTTGATGTAGTGGATGTGGTCCCCAATGGAGAAGTAAAAGGCGTTGTTCAGATTGTTCATGGCATGCAGGAGCATAAGGAAAGATATCTTCCGTTTATGGAATTTCTGGCCAGCCGGGGCTATGCCTGTGTAGCCGGTGACCATCGTGGTCATGGAAAATCAGTGCGCGAAGATGAGGATCTCGGCCATTTTTATGACCAGACAGGAAATGCCATTGTCGAGGATCTCGATGCGATCAGCAGCCCGCTGCGCTTTGAATATCCGCATGTCCCTTTTTATATGATTGGACATTCTATGGGAACTCTGGTGGCCCGCAAGTATCTCAAAGATCATGATAATGAACTGAGCGGACTGATTTTGTCGGGACCAGTTTATGAAAATCCGGCTGCGGCAGCCGGCCAGAAACTGATTGATGTGCTGACCCGCTATAAAGGCGAAAAATACGTCTCCAAACATGTTGTCAAACTGGTCGATGGCTCTTTTGATCAGAAAGTCAAAGGCACCGGAAAGAATCGATGGTTATCTGCCAATGAAGAAAACATCAAAGCATTTAATGCAGATCCACTCTGTGGAAAAACTTTTACTCTCAACGGGTATCGCAACCTGATGATTCTCGTTCAGGATACCTACAGTAAAGAGGGCTGGCATGTCCGCAATCCAAAACTGCCGATTCTGTTTGCGGGCGGCGAGGATGATCCGGTCATCGGCAATCCGGATGAATTTGTCAAAATGCAGGAATTCTTAAAAGCCCGCGGGTATCAGGATGTCCATGGCAAGCTGTATAAAGATATGCGTCATGAAATTCTCAATGAAGTTAACCGTCAGATGGTCTATGAAGATTTCCTGAATTTCTTCAATGAACACAACCCGAAAAATAAACACTAAAAATTGCCGGCCAGCCTGAGAAAAAAAGCTTGGGCGCAGTGCAAAGACCAATGTTCAGATTTTGAAGTTGCGGGATGTCGTCTGGCATCTCGTTTTTTGGTGCCTGATTTTTAGAAAAAACCAGACGTTTCCCGAAAAGTTGGCTGAAGCCAGGTGGTTCAGTTCGGATCTTTTCCGATCGATTGTAAGATGAAAACAAACTCATTTACGGCTGCCCTGAAAAGAGACTTAAACCGATCTCGATTCAGGAACCTCCGTAAGTGGAATCCTCAAAATCAAAGCTGTAAGCGTGGCTTTGTAGAAAGTGAATAAGAACGATGATCAATGTAGGATTTATTGGATTTGGAAAGATGGCCATGGCTATTGTCCAGGGCTGGAAAAAGACCGGACTGCTCAACCAGGAAGTTGCCTGCTTTGCCTATGCTCCAACGTGGCCGAAGCTGGAAGCAAACTGTGCTTCTTTAGATTCAACCCCATGCAAAACACCACAGGAAGTCTGCAATAAGAGTGATGTGGTGATTCTGGCCTGCAAACCGTATCAGGTAGATGGTGTGCTGGATCAGGTGGCTGCAGATCTGGCTGGAAAACTGGTTGTCTGTGTAGCAGCAGGAATTAACTTTGAAAAACTGGAAGAAAAGCTGTCCAATGTTCATCATGTTTCGATTATGCCCAATACAGCCATGGCAGCCGCTGCGGGCATTGTGATTGAAGAGCAGAACAATTCCATGGACGAAAAAGACCGCGAAGTCTTTAAGATGCTGTTCAGTCCACTGGCTTTAATTGAGCCGATTGCGCCTAAAGATTTCTCCATTGCGGGAACGATTGCCGGCTGCTCGCCTGCCTTTTTAGGTCTCTATGCGGAAGCATTGGCAGATGCGGGCGTGAAATATGGATTAAGCCGTCCAGTGGCCGCAAGACTGGCAGCAAGAGCTGTTTATGGTGCCGGGGCCATGTTAATTGAAGAAGGAAAAGAACCTTCTGTCTTCAAAAACGAAATCTGCTCACCTGGTGGAACGACGATCAAAGGAGTTGTCACCCTGGAAAAAGATGGGTTCAGAAAGGCTGTAATTGAAGCCATTGAAGCCATTGAAGGCTGAAATCAGAATCTGACCTGACTTCAGCGGTTAAGGACAGGATTCGAACATAGAAAGATTGTCCTGAGCAGAGACAGACTGCTCTGATGAACAATCCGACTAACAATCTGAAAAAGCAAATGGATTTTCCAGACTCTGCCTCGCAGCGAGTGCAGGTCAGGAAAATCCATTTTTGCTTTCCGTTTTTGCGTTCAATTTCAAAATCCAGGTTCAGCCATGAGTTTGACGACGAGTCCTCACAAATCCTAATAGTGAAGATCAATCAGTTCGACGCTGTCATAAGCAGGCAGGGCGACGGATGGCGTATAGACAAACGTCTTGGAAGCAGAACTGACCGCATTGTAATCATAGATTCCGCCATAGACCACCTGACCATCTTTCTTATAGACAACATTAACCTTGCCATCAACGTAGTCCACACCCGCCTGGGGAGTGGCTTGAAAGGAGACAATGCCGCTTTGTTCTGGAACGCCATCGGTCAGTAAGGTCAGTGTATTGTATTTTTGCGGGTTTGCGTGGCGATAGGCTTTGAGAAGTGTTTCGTAGTCAGCGGAGTCTGGATCGTTGAGCAGGTAGTCGTAATCATCCAGCGAATTCCATGCATCGTCATCTCTGTCTAAGGAGATACTGACTTCACTGAGATCATCGAGAACTTCAAAATCAGGAAAAACGGTGGTGATCCAGATCTGTGGGCAGTCAAAACCGATGGTCGAAACGTATTCACTCTGTATATCCGAGTCAATCTGACTTTCAGCTTCCAGTTCAATCCAGGAACTGTACTCTTCGCCCAGCTCTACCGGTTTGGTAATGGAGACGGTGGCCAGTAAGTTATCATCAACCATGGAAAGGGGAAGAATTTCATACTCAAGAGCATAATCGCTGATGGCCGTCTCTACGGGTTCGGAATAGGCTCCATAGCTGTCCTGTCTGGCAATCGAATAGACACTGCTGCCCATCGAGAGGACACAGGCGATCACGGCTGCCAGTAAAACAGGTCCAGGCCGGAAGTACGTCTGATATTTTTTGGAAGACTGTCTGTTTGAAGAAGAAGTGAAACGAGAATTCGGATTTGTCTTTTGGGAAGCATTCTGTTTTCTGGACGCAGAGGAGGAAGGCGTTTTTGGCTTAGGTGGTTTTGGCATCTGGAATTGTCTGTTCGTTTTCATGAGCATTCTTTTCAAAAGCGGACTTTTGATTGTCCTTTCTGTTTGCAGCGGACGATTTCTCCTTTTTATAGAGCAGATTTTCAGCCTGGAAACAACAAGGGAATCGATAGGGAAATCCAGGGCGGTTATACAGTCCGTCGCCAATCTGCTAAGATTATAGCAAATCTGTTTTTTCATCTGTCTTCCCTTCAGAAATGTGTTAGACAGAGACTCAAATATCATCATTGCTTGAAAGAGAGGGAAACGATCTCTATGTCCAGACGAAAGCAGCATACGTTTAACTTTCAATACCCTTACCAGATGGGCCGCATCAAGGCGGCTTTATATATCTGCGCTTTTATTATCACGGGCTGTTTTTCCTTTATTTTTATGGTGGCAGCCGAAAATGCGTTTGCGACGATGTCCGGGCTGGCAGGCATTGTTTTCAGCCTGTATGGCCTGACTAAAATGATTCTGAATTTTCCTGACCGCTCCAGACTTGCTCATTCAAAGCCGTCTTTTCTGTATCCGGAGATCAAAAAGGAAGACCCGACAGAGACAGCGGTCAAACTGCCTTCGCTGCCAAAAAAGAAGAAAATCGCTCCAGAATATCAGGCCCTGCTCAACCGGCTGGAAAACAACCTGGAAGGCGTGCAGAGCCGCAGTACGGCTGTCTTCACATTGATTGACGAGTATTTTGAAGGATCGGTCATCTCCTCGAGCCGCTATAAAGATGTCATGAAAAGTGCCATTGACGTGCTGGAAACCAACTATAAAAACGCCTGTCAGGCGGTCGAACTGTTTGGAACCAGCGCGCCAACCAAAGCCAGAATCCAGATCTTGCAAAACTATGTGGATGACTCGGAAGATGTCGTCAGCAGCTTTGATGTCGTGGTCAATGAACTGGTCCGCCTCAAACAATCCAGTACGATTGAAAAAGGGGATCTGCTCGACCAGAGTCTTGATGAGCTGGCCGGAACCACTGCTTATTATGCTCATAAGAAAAATGGTTCTGGCCAGTAGTCAGACATCTGAATAGAGCCAGAAACCTGAATCTGCCGGAAAACAGCCTGAGCAGATTTGTCATTGAAAAATTGCAAACCGTACCACAACAAAAAAATGGTGTCCTGCCAGTTCCTGGCAAGAGCACCATTTTTGTCTGCCTGAAAGAAACAGACAGGAGTATTGGTCAATCTGGTGAACAGAGGTCGAAAGTTGGGCGCAGAGATAGAGAGTTGGCCAACAGGAATAGAACGCACCCAACAGGAATAAAGCAGGGAAAAGATCATTCCAGCTTTACTTCAATGACCGTATCATCCTGCAGCGGTGTATCGGCTTCAATACTTTGCCAGTTGACACGGCCATAGCCATCTGAACTGATCGAGATGCCGGTTAACTGCCAGAAGGCCGTGATGTCTTTGCGTGTCCAGCCGATCATGTCTGGCATTTTTCGTTCTGGACCATTGGTCAGAAGCAATACATTGTCATTGGAGTTGATCGTTGTTCCTGGGTCCGGGAACTGGTTGACGATGGTATCGCCATTGCCGATGACAACAGTGTTGACGGATTTATCGGACAGACTCTGCGTGGCGTAGTCGAGCGAATGAGAAATCAAAGAAGGCATCTGGGCAGTAGTCCATTCCTGATGTGGTTCTGTGACACTCTGATCCGTTCCGGTGTTGACGTTCTGCGCTTTCAGGGCAGCAGCCATGATGTTTTTAAATGGATCAGCTGAGTAGTTCAGATAGTCCGGACCCTGCATGCCATAGCAGATCAGCACTTTTGGATCATCGGCTGGCGCAGCGGCCAGAACAGTTGAGGTGTAGTTGGTTTTGTCGTAAGTACCTGTGGCTTCGTTGTAAATTTCACCGGTACCAGTTTTCAGAGCCATATCGACACCATCCATCCGGAATCGTTCACCGGTCATGCCATCATCCATGACATGACGCATCAGGTCGATGGTCTGATGAGCCGTGTCGGCTTGAATTGGCGTTCCAACAGGTTCGGGATTGAATTTCTGAATGGTCTCATTGGTCAATGGGTCAATAATAGAATCCACAACGTAAGGTTTCATCATGATGCCATCATTAAAGACTGCCGTATAGGCTTTGCACAATTCCAGAATGGTCATGGAAGAAGCCTGACCAAATCCGGAAGAGAGATAGTCGGTTGCACTTTCGTTGTTGCACACCCCGGTGACTTCATTTAAGAACGGAATGTTTGTTGCATCAAACAGCTCAAAGGCATCCAGGTATCGTGTGACGGTATCTTTGTTCAGATAGTTGGACAGCAGTTCGCAAAGCGCAATGTTGGAGGAATGCGCCAGACCATCCGCAAACGTCAGAGTTCCATAGTCAGTTCCCAGGGCGTCCATGATCACAGGGTATTCAGTAGGCGTGTCGGCACTGACCCGCGTGATTTTACCGGTATATTCATCAACGACATAGTGGAATTCGCCGGCCCGATAGTATTCGTTATACGGATACACACCGGCATCAATGGCCATGGCGTAGTAGATTGGTTTGATGACCGACCCCGGTTCGAGGGGACTTTCAGAGATCTTGTCGGTATAGGACGGGATGACCAGGTGAGTGTTCTGGTCGAAGGTTGGATAGGATCCCCAGCCAAGAATCTTACCGGTTTCCGGATCCATGACCAGACACCAAGCCGCGGTAGCCTTGGATTGGGCCATGGTCTGCTGGAGATTGTCTTCGATCGTCTGCTGAAGGGAAGAGTCAAGGGTCAGCTTGACGGTTTCGCCATTGGAGGCTTCCTGAAGCACCTGTTTGCTTCCCGGCAGCTCCTGGTTGAGTTTCGTTGCCCGGTACTGTTCCAGACCGTCTTCACCACCCAGATAGGATTCCATGGCTTTTTCCAGACCGGATTTGCCTGTGATCCGTCCGGAATCATCCGAGTAGGCCGCAAAGCCAATCATATTGGATGAGAACGGGGTAATTGGATATTCACGTTTGACAGTTTCCACAAAGGAAAGACCGGGAATATTCAGGGCTTCGAGTTTTTCTTTTTCATCTTTGCTGATGCGCTTGGTTCCAGTTCCCAGCTCAATCTGGGATTTGCCATTGGCCTGGCCATCTTTAAGCAGCTGGAGCAGTTCGTCTTCGTCGACCATGTCGCCTAAAACGGTTTTGATGGCTGAGGCTGCCTGGGCTGGATCTTCGATGTAGTCATCGACATTCTGCTCATCGGCAACTTTCAGGGCGGCTTCAACCTGGGAAGTCCGGCCATCTTCTTTTGCCTGTTCAAGAACGTTCTGCCGCTGGTAGGCGCGCAGCTGTTCGTCTTCCTTTTTTTCTTCTTCGGTACGGGTATCGAAGTTTGCGGTAATGGTATAGGCAATCGTCTGGCGGGCGATTGGCTGATTGGAACGGTCAAGAATTTCTCCGCGCACCCCGGAAATCGTGCGGTACTGCACTGAGTCACGAATCAGGGAATTGAGGGCGGAGTTGCCAGACCACAGATGCTTCTGGCTGACCATGGTATAGAGAACCGTGCTGATCGCTAAAGCCATGCACAGCACAAACGAAAAGCCGATCACCAGAATATGCCGGTTGGCTGCCTTATCATCCGGTTTCTTATTCGAACGACGACTTGCCTTTGGAGCCTTGGGGGAGGATTGACTCTGGCGGGCAGATCGAGATGTTTTTTTTCTTGGCATAACTTCCTCCTTTCTGATCCGGTCTGGGGGAGTTTTCCCCATAAGGATCCATTGTGTTCAAGTATTTCAACGTAAAGTGAATCTGCGATTAAAAACAGAGAACTTTAACGTATGTTAGTTAAAAAAACAATCTTAATTACTTTACTAGAAAAAGGAACAAGAAAAAAGAGCAGGATAAAGACCATTCTGTAAGGAAGGACATTTCTGCTCTTGAAGTTTCTATTGGTTTTCGCCGTAGTAGTAGACCCGGTTGGCATCTTCGCTGACCTGGCCCTCAAGCATACCGAGAACGCGGCTTTTTTCTTCAAGCTGGGCGATATCACTTTTGAGCTGTTCAATCGCCGTCGAGCGTTGAGAAATTTCGTCGGTCAGTTCTTTGTTGCTTACGGATAAATCATTGGCGTAGGAATTCAGAATCAGCCTGGTCGCACAAAAAAACAGGGCACAGAGCACAAACAAACTGGTCAGGATCTTACCGGTTCTTGTCATGTGGCTTTTTTTTCTGGATTCACTTCTTTTCGTCTTCTTCATCAGTCCGTTCAACTCCCCTTAATTTTGCGCTGTGCGCTCTGGAGTTTGCCTCCAGTTCTGCTGGCGAAGCCGTGATTGGCTTGCGGTTGACCAGCCGGTAATTCAAAGTTTCGTTTACTGCCACTGGCATGCGGCGGTTCACTTTTTTCGGTAAGGCACGGTTGGCAAATGCCTGTTTGACAATCCGGTCTTCCAGCGAGTGGAAGGTGATGACCGCCATGCGGCCGCCTGGTTTAAGACGGTCGAGTCCCTGTTCAAGGGTGGCCGTCAACTGTGGAAGTTCTTTGTTGACTTCCATACGCAGGGCCTGGAACGTCTGTTTGGCCGGATGGCCTTTTTTGCGTAAAACGGCAGCGGGCAGAGCTGATTTGATGATATCTACCAGTTCGAACGTGGTCTCAATGGGCTTTTCTTCGCGGGCTTTGACAATTGCCGAAGCAATGCGGCCGGCATTAGGTTCTTCGCCATATTCACGCAGAATGCGAAGCAGTTCTTCTTTCGGATAGGTGTTGACAATCTTTTGGGCATCCAGATCCTGTGTCTGATCCATGCGCATATCCAGTCTTGCATCATAGCGATACGAGAAACCGCGTTCTGGATCATCAAACTGTGGAGAAGAAACACCCAGATCCATCAGAATGCCATCAACCTGGCCGACGTTGAGTTCGTCGAGTTTGGCGTTGAATTCTTCAAATGGAGCATGAATCAGTGTGAAGTTGCTGCCGATCGCCTCCAGCCTTTTTTGGCTCTCGTCAATCGCACTCTGATCGAGATCGAATGCATATAGATGGCCGTGGGGGATTCGTTTGAGAATTTCACTCGAGTGGCCGCCGCGTCCTAATGTGCAGTCGACATAAATGCCGTCTGGCTTGATATCCAGCATGTCAATTGCTTCATCCAGTAATACGCTGATATGTTCCATAGTTTTAGCCTCCGTGACTTAGTCGAGAAGGGTGGTCAGGTTTTCCGCAAACTTCTCGTAGGAAGGAAGCATTTCTTCTTGCAGAGCAAGCCATCTTTCTTTGGACCAGATTTCAACCCGATTGGCCACACCGATGATGTAACACTCTTTTTCAAGAGCGGCTTCCTTGACCAGCGATCCTGGAATGAGGATTCGTCCCTGGCCGTCCGGTTCTACCTCAGTCGCTTTGGCCATAAAAAAGCGCATAAACATACGGGCATCCGGGTTTGTCATTGGCAGGGAAGAGTATTTTTTGTAGAGGCTGGTCCACTCTTCGAGTGGATAAACGGTGAGGCAGCCATCCATACCCCGGGTAATGTACACACGTTCACCGAGTTCTTCGCGGAATTTCGCAGGCATAATCAGCCGCCCCTTACGGTCGATATTGTGCGTGTATTCGCCCATGAACATGTGTCATCACCTCCCCACTTTGTGACACATTTACCTACTTTGTAGGTGCATTATACCCCTGAAACCCCCTTTCCTCAATTCAAATTCCGAAAAGCTTTAGAACTGTGGGGATGAATGTAAAAAAATAAACACCGAAAATACACTTTAAGTAAAACCGAAATAAGTTGGTCATTTTGAGAATGCAGGGAAAGTGGGGGAAAGGGGCGGCAAAAACCACCCTTTGTGCCCTTTTTTGGCGAATGCTGTCCAAATTGGACCCAAATGAGCGGTGAAAAGGGCTCGGGTGGGGCGTTGTGCCACAGGTTTAAAGACTGGAAATGTTCAATTTTCAGACATCCCTGACGAATCTGTAAGAAATAAGAAGCGGATGATGAAGAATTATGAAGAATAGCGAAGAAACGAAGTCTGGCTGGGCACAAAAGCGGTAAGCCAGCGGGGCACAAGGTGATCATGAGCGTAACGAGCCACAATCCACCACCAAAATAGATACCACTTTGTGACACAAAAGCCAGAAATTTTCCAACTGAATGGCAGCCAGACGGCTTTTTAGAGTCCTGCAGTACATCTGCCAGGGAAAAGGAGCCACTTTCCACCACCAGGGCATTGCTTTTTTTTTTGCTTCTTCCAGCAAACCCACTTTCTGCCACGGATAGGATCTCTTCTTGCGTTCAAAAAAGCACCCACTCTCCACCACGGATTCTTTGTTTCAGATTTCGGCTAAGATCCACTTTGCCCCACCTCTTTTGCAGGGGTACAGAGATTTGAAAGATTGTCACCTTTCACCACCGGAAAAAAGAAGACTCAGATTCTTTCTGGCTTCTGCCTTTCTTGTAGGTACCTGTCTGGATTGTTGTTTCCTGAGAATTTTTGAAGACTGGATTTGATGCCTGTTCAGCTGCAGCAGAGGATGAAAACGGAGTAAAGCCGATGCTTGCATTCTGGAAGTAAATTTTGCAACCTGACTTCCACATTATTATGGAACTTGATGTAATGGTTTTCATTTTGGCCCTTCAGTAAGATGAAACCAGAAAGAAGAGATCAGCTGATAAACAGGAGGTAAGTGCTTTGCTGGAAAGACAGAAAAAGCTTCTGCAGCTGCTGGCAGAACAGGACACGCATAAACCTGCTTCTTTCTTCAGCAGCAAGCTTAAAGTATCGACGAAGACCATCTACAGTGACCTGCAGGAGTTGGATGGATATTTACGAAAACAGGATTTAACGATTGACAGAATTCCCCGAGTCGGTATTCGACTCATCGATCCAAAACGACAGATGGTGCAAAAACTTCAGTTGATTCTAGATGATGAGCCAAAACAGGATCTCAATCTGGAAGCTCGACGTTTGGTGCTTTTAAAGGAAGTCATCTTAAACGAACGAGCTCCAAATCTTGAAGACCTCTCCGAGCGGTTCATGGTTTCCAAAACATCCTTGTACAAGGATCTGGTTTGGCTTAGAAATCTGACCGGAGAGGATGTTCTGGACATTACATCCGGAAGTGAAGGCATTCGATGCGAGGGAGCTGAACGCAACATTCAGAAAGCCGTCTTTATGGGGGCTATGGCGATCGGATCGCAAAAAGCCAGCGAGATTGGAAAGTCTTTGGACGCCGTAGAACAGACGCTCTTTGAAACTGATATTTTGCAGGCGGTCAGCCAGGTGCTGCTGGTTGACTACGCAGATCTGAGTGAAGGGGTATCGGAATACTACCTCAACAGTCTGCGCACCGTGCTTCTCATATTCTTGACTCGACTGAAAGCCAGTCATCATATGGAACAGGACGAAGACTTTCTGTTCAACACCATCCGCTACATGGAAACCTTTGTGGTGGCCAACAGCATGGCCCAGCTCTTTAGAGAGGCACTGGATGTCACCTTTACGACAGACGATCTGGAGTATCTGAGCCGTCAGCTGTTTGCCCACCGCATCACCAGCCGGTTACGACGACGGGATCTATCCTGTGAAGATCTTGCTCTTCGCCTGATTCAGCGTCTCGAAGAGGTTGAAAAAGTCAGTTTGCGAAATGATGAACAGCTCCTTCAGGAACTGCGTTACCATCTCCCGCCTATGCTGCTTCGGCTGCGCAAAAACATCCTGGTCGAAAATCCGCTTCTGGACGAGATAAAGACACAGTATTCGGAACTCTTTCATGTGATCTGGTATGTCCTTTCGATAGTGGAATCAGAATACGATGTGCGCTTGAACGACCATGAAGTTTCCTTCGTACTGATCTACTTCCAGCTGGCCTTAGATCGGGTGTCCAGAGCCAGAAATATTCTGGTGATCTGTCCGTACGGGCTGTCGTCTTCCCAGTTGATTCTCTCCAAGATCCGGCGCTTTCTTCCGTCGAGAGACAATATCGAAGCCGCATCGCTCAAAAAAATGCGGCAGGGTTCTTTGGACAATGTGGATCTGGTGATCACTTCGGTGGATCCAGGACAGATTCCTGTCCCTTGTGTACGGGTGTCTCCACTGATTACAGATGAAGATCTGATCAAGGTCATGAATACTTATACATCTCATCTGATCGAGCGTAAGAAAGTTCCGGAAAGCCTGACCAACATCAATACCCCGGTTCTGGCCAGACTGATCAGTCCGCAGCACATTACTCTGCAGGCCGATTTCAGAACTCGCGAGGAATGCCTGGTTTACCTCTGTTCTCAGCTAGAACAGGAAGGACTGGTCCGGAAAGGTTATCGGGAATCTGTCTTTGCCCGCGAAAAGATGGGAGCAACCGGTCTTAGCACTCAGGCGGCTGTTCCGCATGCCGATCCAGAACTGGTTTGTACGTCAGCTGTTTCCATCCTGTCTTTGAAAAAGCCTGTGCGCTGGGGGGATGTTCAGGTCTCGCTTGTGGTGATGGCCAGTATCAGCGAACAGGATGCCGATCTGTTTCACAACCTGATTATGGAAATTTACAGTCTCATTCAGGACCGGAAAACGGTCGATGATCTCTTGTCGATAACTGATTCAAACGAATTGAGCGAGCTGCTCACAATGAAAGGAAAAAGCAATGTACTTTAATCACCATTTATGTCTTTTCCATCAGGACGCTGCGTCCCAGGAAGATATCTTTCGGACCATGGCGGCAAGACTCCAGGATGAGGGATGTGTCAAAGACACCTTCCTGGATGCCGCGAGCGAGCGCGAACAGGAATATCCAACCGGAATTCTGTTTGAAAACACCGGGTTTGCGATCCCCCATACCGACTCAAAGCACGTCAATGAATCCCAGATCTGCTTTGCCTCACTCAAGAGACCCATTCCGTTTGCAAGCATGGTCGACAAAAATGATACCGTCGATGTCGAACTGGTGTTTATGCTGGCCATGGCTAAACCGCACGAACAGGTTGAAACCCTTCAGAACCTGATGGCTCTCTTCCAGGACCAGGATGCAGTAAAAAAGCTGAAAGAATGTTCAACCGAACAGGAATTCAACGACATCCTCAAAACAAGAGAAATCTACTAGCTGCAAAGTCGGCTCGTCTGCTGCGGCCTGGCGGCGGGCGAGCGGATTAATACAAAAATCCAAAATGGACTGTTAAGTCCAGAATGATCTGAAGTAAAAACACAAAATACTGCGAAATTCAAGATGAAAGACGCAGCACAAAACAGAAAAACAGAACGATAAACAACGTAGAAAGGAATTTATCATGGATGCAATTATGCAAGGCCTCCAATGGTTCATTGGACTGGGCTCAAATGTATTTCTTCCCATCATTATCATCATCATTGCGCTGATTTTTGGCGTCAAACCTGGAAAGGCAATTATCTCTGGTATTACCGTCGGCATTGGTTCGATCGGTCTGGGCCTGGTCATTGACTTGCTCTCCAGCACCCTGGGAGCCGCAATTCAGACTATGGGTGAATCCTATGGTGTGGCTCTCAATGTTCTGGATGTTGGATGCGGCGTCGGCGGACCGCTGGCGTTTTCCACCACGATCGGAATTCTTCTGATTCCATTGTCTTTGCTCTTTAACTTCGTGTTTATCGGCCTGGGCTTAACCAAAACGCTCAACGTCGATATCTGGAACTTCTGGTTCCCAGGTTTCTTGGGTCTGGTGACCTGGGCTTTAACCAGCAACATCTGGTTTGGAATTATCGGATCGGTTGTTGCCGTTATGCTGCAGTGGCTGATGGCCGATGCATTCCAGGACAAAATCAGCAGCTTTTTCGGATTTCCTGGAATTGCAATTTCGCACATGATGGCACTTTCCGGTGCGGCTCTGGCTGCTCCAATGAACTGGGTCATGGACCGTATCCCTGGTTTTAACAAACTGAATGCAGATGCTGAATCTCTGACGAAAAAATTTGGAATCTTCGGCGATACCGTTGTGATGGGTCTGATCATCGGGGCTGTTGTCGGCGTGGCAGCCCGTTATGATGCCGCTGGCATTGGTACCCTGGCGATGTCCACAGCTGCTGTCATGAAAATCATGCCCAAAATGGTTGCCATGTTCATGGAAGGTTTGATGCCTGTTGCAGAAGCCGCCAAAAATTTTGCTTCCCGTCATCTGGGCGGAAAAACCGTCAATATCGGTATGGATGCTGCCCTGACCGTTGGTCATCCAACCATTATGTCTACTGCTTTAATCCTGGTTCCGGTTTCCCTGATTCTGGCTCTTGTTTTACCAGGCAACCGCGTGCTTCCTTTTGGTGAACTTGCCTTCTATGCCTTTGGAATCTGCCTGATGATTCCATTCTTTAATGGCAACATGGTGCGCTCCCTGGTTGGATGTACTGTTTACATGGTCCTGTGCCTGTACCTGTCTAACTGGCTGGCTCCAGTGGTGACCGAAGTCTTCCAGCTGGCTCACTTCGATGTTGGATCTACTGGCCTGGTGACCTTCGTTCTGTCTGGACTCTGGCCTGTAGCCTTGTTCGTCCTTGCAGTCACTTACCTTGGCCCATGGGGCATTTTGGTGATGGCTGCTGGAGTGATCGCACTGATGGTTTATGTCAACAAAGTTCGCCCAGCCCGTCAGGCAAAACAGGTCAGCGTTGCAGAGGATGAAGAAGCAGCCCAGATCATGGCACAGTAGTTGTCAACTCAAAACAAACCAAATCAACGCATATCAGTACAACGAAAAGCACCTGTTTCAAAACAGACTGTCGAAAATATAACATTAAAAATCAAAACTGAACACGATCAAAACACTGCCAATACTGCCGACACTGGACAAAAGCCTGAATCCAGGCTGTAAGCACCCTTTGGGTTCTCCTCCTTTTGTCCGCTGCCTGGCTGATTTTGAAAAATGCAAAATGAAATTAAAACAGAAAGATTTAACAATCAGAAGGAGAACATTATGAAAAAGTTATTAGTCGTATGCGGAGCTGGACATGCTACAAGCACAATCGCCGTTGCCAAGGTCAAAGACTGGCTTAACCGTGAAGGCCTGACGAACCAGGTCCAGGTTTATCAGTCCAAAATCGCCGATGAATTAAACAAAATCGATGACTACGATGCCGTCATCTCGACAACCATCGTACCGGCTTCTATCCAGAGCAAAGTCACCAACGGTCTGGGTCTGCTGACAGGCATTGGTGTTGACCAGATCTTTGGCGACGTACGCAACCGCATGGGAGTATAGATATAAGGACAAAACGTGCATGTACTACACCGATTTTAAAGTCGATACGGTGGCAGGACGTGTGTCCTTCCACGATATCAGTTCAAAAATCAAAGACGCTTTAAAAGCATCCAACGTCAAAGAGGGAATCCTCGTTGCGGCTACGCCGCATACGACCTGCTCTTTGTACTATGACGAAACGATGCACGATACCAACTACTTTGGCGATGAGCTGCTTCAGGTGGACATCAGTGAAACGATGGACAAAATTGCTCCGCGCATGACCACTGAAGGGCAGTACCACTCGCCAGGACCCGAGCACATTGCCTTTGGGCTGAGTCTGGGTTCTAAAGACTATCCGGCCGAAAAATGGACCATGCTCAATACCGATGCTCATCTCAAAGCTTCGCTGTATGGAGGCAATTCACTGACCCTGATCGTTCATGAGGGCCGTCTTTCGACAGGATCCCTTGGCCGGGTTTATTTTGCGGATTGGGATGCATTACGAGAGCGAACCCGACAGGTTCAGATCATGGTCATGGGGGAACGCCAATGAAAATTGCCCCCTCGTTGTACAACGCTCCACTGATGAGGCTGGAGCAGATATTGCAGACTCTGGAAGACGAAGGCATTGAGATCCTGCATGTAGACGTGATGGACGGCCATTTTGTTCCGGCTCTTTCTTTTGGAGAAAAAATCGTCGACCAGATCCATTCGGACAGTCCACTCTATCTGGATGTCCACCTGATGGTAGATAAACCAGAACAGTTCCTGGCCCGGTTTCAGAATGCGGATGGCATCACCATTCATGCAGAAGCCACCGCACATCCCGCCTATTGCCTGGACGCGATCCATCGCATGGGTAAAGATGCGGGGCTGGCGCTCAATCCGGGAACTCCAGTCAGTCTGGTCGAAGATCTGCTGCCATTGTGCGATCGAGTCCTGGTAATGACCGTTAATCCTGGGCGGGGTGGGGAAATGTTTCGCGAAGAGATGAATCAGAAAATCCTGAAACTAAAAGACATTCGAAGCCAGAAACAGCTGAGCTTTGAGATTCAGGCCGATGGAAATATTACCGAACAGACAATTCAGAAATTGGATGCCGATTGCGCAGTTTCAGGCGGCTTCCTGTTTCAATCCCCGGATCTGGCCGGCAACATAAGGAGGCTGAACGCGAATGCTCACAACTGAAATACCATCGCTCAGTCTGCAGATGGAGCGTATTCTCTATGAGCTCAATCAGGGTCTTCGCACAGGAGAAGACGATCACTGGCGAACTTTGCAACAGCAGATTTTGGAGGCCCCGCGAATTTTCCTTTATGGACAGGGACGAAGCGGCCTTGCCATCCGGGCGTTTGCCAACCGCCTGGGTCATCTTGGGAAAGAAACGCATTTCATCGGTGAAATTACCTGTCCTCCGATCCAGAAGGGTGACCTGATCATCGCTGGGTCGGCTTCTGGTTGCTCGCAGGCACTCAATGGCATGTTTGATAAAGCAAGAGAGTATGGAGCAAAGACAGCCGCACTGACCACCAGCCCAAACAATCCGCTGGCTTCAAAAAGCGATCTGGTCTGCCTCGCTGCTGGTCATGCCAAAGGAGAAACCGATGGTTCTGTTCAGCCCATGGGAGCTTTATTTGAGCAGTCTCTCTGGCTGAGCCTGGATGCTCTGGTGCTGTGCCTTATGGATGCAACCAAACAAAAAGATGAAGATCTGCACCGGCGCCACGCCAATCTGGAAGCGTAGAGTTCTGGAGGACATCGCAAATCCTTATGCCTAGGCTACGAACTGAATTAAATATGGATCAGAACCATAATAGATTTGAATCATCATCGAAATCCTGCAGGAAAGAAGCAATCCCAATTCTCAAAACCTCTGAAGACACCGGAAACATCTGGATGTCTTCAGAGGTTTTTTCGGCGTTCTAAATTTGTAAGTGTTTTTTTTAATCATCAGCTCTAAACCATTGTGTGTCTTTCCGCCACCAATTGGTTTAGAGTCTTTTTCCACCTGAGCAATTCATCAAAACCGACAGATAACCGGAAACGCCTGTAAAGAACGCGTTTCTGGCTATTTTACTTTTCGCCAGCCAGGGAAGCGTAAGTCATTAATGGGTTAAAAGCAAAAATGTGGTGATGGAACTTATACGCAATTTTAAATGCGGAATGGTTTACAGAATAAAAGCCCAGAAAAATGGGTGAAGACGGGAAAGGATTCCAGTAAGGAGAAATAATGGTCATATAAAGAGAAAAAGCGGCTATAAATATGTAAGACAAATACTGTTAGCAGGAGAGATAATTAAAAGAAATGAAAGGCCTTAGAACAGAAAAATAGAAAGGAGAAAGTAAATTCCAGTCAAAAGATTCGACGCGACAGATTCCTCATTGACCAGTCAAAGACAAATCAGACCTTTAAAAAGCTGGAACTGAATGGCAATGTCAGGAAAAATCAAAAAGAAAGAGTTCGCAGAAATTATGTGAATCGTGTTTCAGAAATTACTTAAAAAATTCAAAGCGCGCCCTATAATAAAGGCAAATGGAGAGTATGTATGAACTTTGTTAGCTTGATTCTCGCGCTGTGTCCGATCATTTTGCTGATCATTATTATGATGGTATTCAAAAGACCGGCATGGCAGGCGGCCATTGGAGCTGCCATCCTTGCAGCAATTGAAGCTCTGCTGTACTGGAAAACACCGGCCAGCGTGGTCGGCATGGCTGCCGTGGAAGGTGCAGCCATGGCATTATGGCCGATTGTCGTGGTCATTATTGCTGCTGTCTTTACCTACAATCTGGTCTGCTCGACTGGCGGCATGGATGTCATCAAAACCATGCTGACGAGCGTTTCTCCAGATAAACGAGTTCTTGTTTTACTGGTCGCCTGGTGCTTTGGCGGCTTTATGGAAGGCATGGCCGGATTTGGTACGGCGATTGCGATTCCTGCCGGTATGTTGATGGCGATGGGTTTTGATCCATTGTTTTCCTGCCTGATTTGTCTGTTGTCCAATGGATTTCCAACTCCCTGGGGATCGATTGGCATCCCAACGGTTACTGTTGCTTCCTTATTAAATATGCCAGGAACCACTGCTCTTTCGACGATGCAGGTGATTCAGGTGGCTGTCTTCTTTATTGCCATTCCGTTCACTCTTGTTGTGTTGACTGGCAAGGGAATGAAAGCATTAAAAGGCATGGTTGGTGTCTGCCTGGGTGCCGGTCTTGGCTTTGTAATCCCAATGTTTGTGGTGTCTTCTTTTGTAGGCGCTGAGCTGGTTGTTGTCATTGGTTCGGTTTTCTCTTTGGCCATTACGGTTCTTTTAGGCAAACGGGTTAAACCGGATCCTGAATATCTGATGAGTACCAAAGAGGAAAAGAAAGAAGAAAAAGCTGCAGGTAAGATCACGGTCAAAGATGCACTGGTTGCCTGCGCGCCATTCCTGTTTATCTTTGTCTTCCTGCTTGGCTCTTCCAAACTGGTCCCACCAGTTAACAGTTTCTTATCGCAGTTCTCAACGACGGTTTATTTCGTCAATGAAAACAGTGCAACCACATTTGCCTGGATCAATACGCCAGGGGTATGGATTTTCCTGTCAGCAATTCTGGGTGCCATCATCCAGAAAGCCAGCTTTAATCAGTTCGCCTCTGTTTTCAAGGCAACTCTGAAACAGATGACGGGATCGATCATTGTTATGGTTTCCGTTTTGATGGCAGCCAAGATCATGATCTACTCCGGCATGATTTCTGATATTGCCAAGTTTGCGATTGCAGCAATGGGTGGCATGTATCCGATTATTGCCCCATGGCTTGGCGCTCTGGGCGCGTTTGTTACTGGAAGTGGAACTTCCTCGGGTGTTCTGTTTGGGAAGGTGCAGGCTGATGCTGCTGCCGCGTTGAATATGAACGAATACTGGGTTGTTGGCCTGAATGCCCTGGGTGTTGGCGTTGGTAAAATGCTTTCGCCACAGTCCATTGCGATTGGTCTTTCGGCAGTCGGGGGTCTGAAAGAAGACTCGAAACTGCTTAAGATGGCTCTGCCTTATGGAGCAGCCTTCATCGTGATCTGCTCGATCATTGCTGGTCTGGGTATTGTAATTGTGCATTAGTCAATAGTCAGAGATGCGAGTCAGTTTTAATCCCAATAGACAATCGGAACGAATTAACCGTTCGTCTGTGTAGGCGTCGCGTTGCGAACTTCGTACAATAAATTCATACGATTCTGTCTGGTAGATCCAGCATTGAGGAGGAATTTCTATGAAGTACGATTTCAGCAAGCCTTTAACCGATGACCAGCTCGAAGTAGTCAGATGGGTTCAGGAAAATGGGGATGACGTGACCAAAGCCAGTGAACATTTTGATCTGGATCCAGCTGACATTTTCAAATGGACCATTCAGGATTATGAACTGACACGGGAGCCGTTGATGAAAGAGGGCGCACAGAACATGACCGAAGAACTGTTGGCCCAGATCAATACGCTCTATGAACATGAAGTCAACCTGAACAAGATCTGGGAAGATTTCCAGAAGGCTCAGCCACTGAATTAAAATTGAATTCCGGAAAAAAGCTGCTCTTCGGGGCAGCTTTTTTCATGGCAAAAACTGGAAAGCACGGTTAGAAAGATAGAACTGAAAAGAAAAAGAGACAGGATCGTCACCTCGAATCCTCTGTTCAGAAATCCAGACTGAATGTTAAGAAAACATTTCTTGTTTCTTTACGGGGATCCATGGTTGGGGTTGTTACAATTTTGATGCCTGAGTATTTCTTTACTCGTATATTCGCTGCCATAAGGAGGTTGAATGCCCATGAAAAATCTGAAGAAACCGATCTGTACCCTGCTGTGCGGGGCAATATTGTGTGGATGTGCCGGCGGGTCAGACAGTCAACAATCCATTGTTTCCTCGCAGACTTCCAGTCAGGACTCCAGCGCCAGTGTGGTTATGGCTGGCGATGAAGAATTAAACCGCCTGTATTCTTTCTCCTGGGATCTGTTCAACCAGGTCCGCCATGAGAAAGAAGGACAGCTTGTCAGCCCTCTTTCGGCTTTATTTGCGCTTGGCATGACGGCCAATGGAGCCAAAGGGGAAACGCTAGAACAGATGGAAGAAGCCCTGAATCTTTCCGTTGATCAGATCAATGCGCTCAGCCGCAGTGCCCTTGATTCTGCAGACGCCGACTCAACAAGGACTTTGGAAATTGCCAATTCAATCTGGCTCAATCAGGACCAGGCCGACTCGTTTATCGATTCCTATGGAAAATTGCTGGATCAGGACTACGATGCTCAATCCTTTGAATTTGATGCTTCTAAAGATCCGCAAAAAGAAATCGATCAATGGATCAGCGAGAAGACCCATGGTCTGATCGACCAGATGCCCGCAGATCTGTCTGCAGAAACCGCCCTGGTTCTGGTCAATACGCTCGCCTTTGATTCAGCATGGGCTGTGAACTATGAAGACAGTCAGATTGTCCATGCCCCTTTCCACAATGTGGATGGAACAGAAGCGCAGGTCCAAATGTTGACGAGTGACGAAGAAGATCTGGTGATGGCCGAAGGACTTAAAGGTTTTATCAAGCCCTATGAAAGTTATCGCTATGGTCTGGCTGTTCTGATTCCGGAAGATGAGAATCGTTTGCTCGATGACGTGCTGGCCAATGTTGATGGCACAAGACTTCTCAATGATCTTCGCACCCCACAGGCGGCAACGATTCATGCTTCTTTTCCAGAATATGAATTTTCCAGCGAAATGAAGCTCAATGACACATTGAAATCTATGGGCATGGAACTGCCGTTTGAAGATGGAGCAGATTTCTCCGGCATGATCGAAGGTGGAAATATTGCGATCAGTGAAGTGCTCCAGAAAGCCCGGATTAAAGTGAACCGCGCCGGAACCAAAGCGGCTGCGGCAACGGAAGTGGTCATGAATGAAACGGCTGCCCTGGTTACCGAAGATGAAGTCGATGTGATCTGCGACAGACCGTTCCTCTATATTCTGATGGATCTTGATACTGCCACTCCCGTGTTCATGGGAACAATTCAGTCCATGGAAAACAATCAGCCAGATCAGTAAGGAAACCTTTGATCCCTAGACCAGATCAGTAAGGAAACTTTTAACCTTAGAAAGGTAAGAGCAAGCATGCATACAATGAAAAAATCTATGGCTGCTCTGCTTTGCGCGGCGATGGCAGCCGGCTGTTCGAGCAATGCAGCCAATTCTTCTCAAAACTCCAGCACCTCCTCCCAAAGCCAGACTACAACTGAAAGTGAAGCCTCCAGCGCGCAGTCTTCACAGACGGTTACAACGCCAGCTTCCAACGTGAATGCCGTCACGGAGCTTGATCATCTGTACGCATTCTCATGGGATCTGTTTAACCATACGCGCGATGAAAATGACAATTCTCTGATGTCGCCATTTTCCGCGTGGATGGCTCTGGGCATGATGGCCAATGGGGCTGGCGGGGATACCCGTAAGCAGATGGAAGATGTTTTTGGCTTGAGTGTTGAACAGATCAACGCGCTGGCAAATAGTGCCTTAACGGCCGCAAGTGCGGATGAGGCTCACACTCTTCGCCTGGCCGATTCAGTGTGGATTCGCGCCTCTGAGTCCGATTCAATTCTGGATTCGTACAAAAAACTGTTATCCACGGACTATCAGGCTGAATCTTTTGAAACCAGCTTTGATGACTCCACCAGGCAGCAGATCAATGACTGGGTCCGTGAACATACAGATGGTCTGATTGATCAGATGCCGGTTGATCTTTCGTCAACCACGATCATGGTTTTACTCAATGCATTGAGCTTTGATTCTGCATGGCAAGACGAGTATGAAGACAACCAGATTGTGGACGGAACTTTCCACAACCAGAATGGAAGTGAAGCTTCCGTGAAGATGATGCAAAGTGAAGAAACCCAATATATCGCTTCGCAGGGTCTGCATGGCTTTACGAAACCGTACAAAGGCTGCCACTATGGTTTGACCCTTCTGGTCCCAGAAGGAGATCAGAGTCTGGATGAAGTGTTGCAGAATGTAGAAGGCGTAAAGCTGTTACAGGATTTGAAAAATTCGACTTACAGCATTGTTCATGCAAGTTTTCCGGAATTTACCTTGAGCAGTGAGCAGAGTCTGATCAAACCGTTGGAGAAAATGGGTCTGAGCCTGCCTTTTGGGGATGGAGCTGATTTCTCGAATCTGAGCCAGAATCCAGACCTTACCGTCAGCGAAATCAAACAGAAAGCCAAAATCGAAGTGAGCCGCACGGGAACTAAAGCCGCTGCCGCAACAGATATTGGAATTGCCGGCGCTGCACTGGTGGAAGAGGAATACACCATCACCTGCGATCGTCCGTTCCTGTATATTCTCAGTGAAATCGAAACCGGAACACCAATCTTTATCGGTACCGTCGAAAACATCTCCGATGAAGTGACAGAGTCATAAGAAGAGAATCAAAGATTAAAAACAAATTGAAGAAAATGGCTGGCGACAAGCCAGACCGGTGAATCAATCAGGACGCTGCTTTCCAGGACCAGAAAGGTCATCCAGAAAGCAGTGTCCTTTTTTGCATGCAGAAAAGAAAAAAGCGAAACATCCATCATCGGATCTTTCGCTGAATTCTCATATCATGAATAAAAATTAAAATCCTGTTTCCTGAAAGGCTGCCAGAAAAGTTTGCAGTCTGCCAGGTTCAGATCGATCCGTAAAAACAGATCGAAAATCCAGTTTGGTTATCCTGAAGCAATACCAGACTAAGCATCGTGCTCAGTGTAATCCACGTCAATGACGTTTGGTAAAGATTTCTTTTCCTGGTACTGGGACTTGCTGGATTTAGAAGAGCCGGCACTATTCAGATCATTTGCAGAAAACGTTCTGGTATAGACTTTTACAGTGGGTCTCTGGAACATAAAGAGCAGGGGCACCGCAAGAATTAAAACAGGAAACATAAAGCTCAGGAACGGAAGTAAGAATACACATCCAATCAAAAGCAGCATTGCAATCATCCACATGGTCAGTCCTCCTTAATAAGCGGCCTTCTTTTTATTTTCCATCTGCCGCATCGTGACTATAAGTTAGCACGATTGGTTCGAATGAATACAGTAAGATTGTGTGAGATTCTCTAAATGCATAAATCTTACACTTTTCCAAGGGGAATACTCTTAAAAGGAGATGAAAGGGTCAACAAAATCGTGAAAAAGTCATAATTTCGGCGGCTTTTTTAACTCTCCGCTTTATGTGTACAAAATGGGTGATCAAAAATCATGAACGATTGGATACAATAACAAGACAAACCTAGATTAAGCAGGTTTGTGCGGTAATCAAAAAATGAGCGGAAAGCGCATTTTATGGCGCCTCTCAGAGTGCCAAAAACGTCTTGAATCAGGGTGGAATTTATCTTTAGAAGATGGACCAAAAAAGAAATTTGGATACTTTTGAGGATTTATCTTCTTGTAGCAGTTATTTTGCCCGAGTGCCAGAAGATCTGGCAAGTCTTATCCTCAGAAGAGAAGGAACTGATTGGAAAAACGTTATCATCAGGAAGAAATGTGGCAAGTTTTGCATCGTTTGTGGCAGTAAATTGAATTTAATCGGTAGAAATGTGGATAGGCCCACAATTGTCTCTTCAATTATTCCGGCTGCTCTTCTTGAGTTTCTTTCAGTCGTCTGTGTCTTCTTGTGCGCATGCACAAATTTGGATGAGGATATGGGAGAAAACAAGAAAAAAGCCGACTGAATCAGTCAGCTTGCGTGGAAGGTTACCAGAGTTCGGTTTCCAGAACGTGAAGGTTATAGACATAGCGAATCTGTTCTTCCAGCCATCCATGGGCAATCCAGCCCAGATTTCCCTGCTGAAGAACAATTTCGTTGCGCTGGCCTAAAGAACCTAAATAAATATCATAGCCGCGGTAATTTCCAACATACTCCATGCTCAGGTAAGGACGGCCATCGTAAGGTTCCTGCTCATCGACGATTGTCCGATAAACCATCAGTACTTCTGTTTTCGAATAGGTAAAATCATCGTCAAAGGTTGTCATAACTAAAGGTTATCATGAATTTTCCATCAGACCATCTCCTTACCTCAAAAAGTAAGTGGAGGATCAACGAAAAGATCCAGACTGCTGCGGATAGAAAATGGGGAATGGGACAGAGCAAGAAGCAGGGGGAAACAGGAGTAGAAACGTCGGTAGAAACATAATATAGAAACGCAGAGGGAAAATTCTAAATTCGCTGTCCAAGAGCAGCACTTCTGGTTAAGATCAGAGTAATCAAATCAAAAGCAGTCAGTCTGCAGGAAAGGAGAGGTTATGAATCAGTTTGAGCGTTATGAGAAAATTCATGATCTGGTCATGAAGGAGTTTGAAATCATTTATAACAAAAATCTGTATACCTATGCCATAGCCCATACGTCGATGGTGGATGCCTATATCACTTTGATTGCCGCAAACCGGGGATTGGATCTCGAACTGGCTAAGGTATGTGCTGTGCTCCATGACTATTTCAAGTTCACCCGCAATATGGCCTATGAACATGCATTGCGCGGGGCCAATCTTGCTAAACAGGTCCTGGATGAAAGCAACCTGTTTACCCGCGCGGAAATCGAAATAATCGTTCATGCGATTGCGGAACACTCTAACAAGGACCGGGTCGGTAAGAGCATGGATGAAGCGCTGAAGGATGCGGATGTTCTGGCCTCATGGGCTGAAAATCCGGCCAAGCAGTTATCGGCCGCCCGTGAAAAAAGGATGGAGAACCTTCGAAAAGAACTGAATTTTTAACCGGACAGTTTTCCATTTCTATTTCTCTATTCAAAGAGCAGTCAGACAAAGAAAAGGCGTCCTCTGCAGTGCAGGTGGCGCCTTTGATCGGTTCAAATTTTACTTTCTGGTTATACTTTCTGGCGAATGTTGAAAACTGTTCGGTCTTCTTTCTGACATTCCTTGAGCAGAATGGCTTCTACCTGACCAGAGAAGCGCTGCTGCAGACCAGGCGTCGGATCTTCCGGGGCAAAGAAGGTGTAGAGCGCACTGTTTCCGTAGCTGACATTGAGATCTTCCACATTGAGGCTTCGCAGATAGCTTTCCACTTTACCGGAAATGCTGTAATCCGTCTCCAGCTGATAGAAACCAAGCGTACGCGGAACAATCCATTTGGCGTCTTCCAAGGCTAAAGCCACGCTCGAGGAATAGGCCCGCACAAGCCCGCCTTTTCCGAGCAGCGTGCCGCCAAAGTAACGGATCACCACCGCACCGATGTCATCACCTTCACTGCCAAGCAGAACATCGAGCATTGGGCGGCCGGCGGTTCCGGATGGTTCGCCATCATCACTGGAATGGGTCAGGCTGCCGGATTTCAGGGCAGAACAATAGTGGCTGGCCTGAGGGTAGTCCTTTTTCAGGCGGGTAATCAGTGCTTTGAGTTCTTCCACACTTTTCACTCTGGCCAGAACGCAGATGAATTTACTTTTCTTGATTTCCTGACGGACGGTCACTTCCTCTTTCAGATACATAGCACAACCTCTTTTTCTGATTTCTCTTCTGATTTTATTTTTGGAGCTTCTTTAGATTTTTCTTCTGACGACTTTTTACATGTCTTTTCAGAGTTCTGATCCGATTTTTTCTGTCTTTTGATCTGTTCCATACTACCTGTTTTATCCGGGCAGTGAAAGGCCAAAAACAATTGCCCGGTTGTGCAAAGGGGCGTTTTGTTTTTTGAAGACTGTCTTTGGCCGATATGCATAGCCAGAAAAACAGAAAAACTGTTGATCACCTGCGAACGATTGTCTGCCCACAATAGGAAATGTAAAAATCGGTTACAAAAATGCGGCTTTTTCTTTCAAATTTTTACAAAGGAACACATCATTCGTTGACAGGTTTGCGACACCTTCTCTAAAATGGAACCACGTTGAAAAAAGCGATGACAAGGACAAATCGGATCTGGAAGGTTTTCAGAAAGCAGCCGGGTGATGCGAGACTGCAGCCGAAGATTTCGAAATCCTCCCCTTCGAGCTGAAAGAGTGAACAGAAGTAATTCTTTCCGGGACATCCCGTTATAGATGAAACGATTGATAGATCGTTGAGCGGCCGCAATGTTGCGGCAATTAGAGTGGTACCGCGGATGATTCTCCGTCTCTTTGCGTCTGTGACGAAAGAGGCGGTTTTTTTATACAAGGAGGAGACCATCATGATGAATGCATCCAAATATTCCCCCGGATACTTTCCGGTTGAACACGCTGAATATCGCTGGGTGAAAAAAGATCACCCAGAAAAAGCCCCGAACTGGTGCTCGGTTGACCTTCGCGATGGCAACCAGGCATTGATCGTTCCAATGTCGCTGGAAGAAAAACTTGAATTTTTCCAGATGCTGGTTCGAATTGGATTTAAAGAAATCGAAGTCGGCTTTCCAGCTGCTTCGGAAACGGAATATGAATTTTTACGGACACTGATCGAACAGGATCTGATTCCGGAGGATGTCACCATTCAGGTACTCACCCAGTGCCGCGAACACATTATCCGCAAGACGTTTGAAGCGGTAAAAGGAGCGCCAAGAGCTGTTGTTCACTTCTACAACTCCACTTCCAAAGCCCAGCGCGAACAGGTCTTCAAAAAGTCCAAAGAAGAAATCAAAGAGATTGCGCTCGAAGGTGCAAAACTCGTTAAACAGCTGTCTGAAGAATACGATGGCAACTTCCTGTTTGAGTATTCTCCAGAATCCTTTACCGGAACCGAGCCAGACTTTGCCCTGGATGTGTGCAATGCGGTGATTGATGTCATGCAGCCAACTGTTGAACGACCCATGATTATCAACCTGCCGGTAACGGTTGAAATGTCTTTGCCGCATGTCTATGCCAACCAGATCGAATACTGCTCCGACAGACTGCATAACCGTGAGGCTATTATTTTAAGCACCCACCCGCATAACGACCGGGGAACCGGCGTTGCCGATACGGAACTGGCCTTACTTGCCGGTGCCCAGCGTGTCGAATGCTGCTTGTTTGGCAATGGTGAGCGCACGGGTAACGTGGATGCGGTCACTCTGGCCATGAACTTATATGTTCTGGGCGTCGATCCAAAGCTGGATTTCTCCAACATGCCTGAAATCGTTGAAACGTATGAGCGGCTGACCCGGATGCATGTTCATGAACGTCAGCCCTATGCCGGCTCTCTTGTCTTTGCGGCCTTCTCTGGAAGCCATCAGGATGCGATCGCCAAGGGTATGAAATGCAAGGAAGCCGATCCACTGGGCCGCTGGACTGTTCCTTATCTGCCAATTGACCCACATGATGTCAGCCGTACGTATGATGCCGATGTCATCCGCGTGAACTCCCAGTCCGGAAAAGGCGGTATCGGTTATATTCTCGAAACCAAATACGGATTTGATCTGCCGGCGAAAATGCGCGAGCACTTTGGTTATACCGTTAAGGAAGTTTCCGATCATGCCCATGCGGAACTGAAACCAGAACAGGTTCTCAAAGTCTTTGAAGAAACCTATCTCAATAAAAAGAGTCCAATTCTCGATGTTACCGAAGCCCACTTCATTCAGGGCCGCAGCCTGAAAGCTGTTGTTACCGCAAAAACGGGCGGCAGCGAATATGAATGGTATGCGGCTGGTAATGGTCGTCTGAATGCGGTCAACAACGCAATCAAGCAGGGACTTGGCATTGAATATTCTCTGGAAACCTATACTGACCAGTCGCTTGGTAAATCTTCGGATGCAAGTGCAGCCAGCTATGTTGGTCTGCTCTGGCCGGATGGCAGCCGCACCTGGGGTGCCGGCATGGATCCCGATATTATTTTCTCCGGTATCCTCGCCCTGGTTTCCGCAATTAACAATCACTTTGAAGAAGGAGGTACCAACTGATGGCAATGACAATGACACAGAAGATTCTGGCGGATCATGCGCATTTAGAATCTGTCAAACCCGGTCAGTTGATTCTGGCCGATCTCGATGGCGTACTGGGCAATGACATTACGACTCCAGTGGCCATTGCTGAATTTGAAAAAGCCGGATTTGATTCCGTTTATGATCCTGAAAAGATCAATATCGTTCTGGATCACTTTGTTCCGAATAAAGACATCAAAGCTGCCAAGCAGTCTGCAGCCTGCCGCAATTTCTGTCATAAACATGAGATTCCTCATTTCTATGATGTCGGCAAGATGGGCATTGAACATGCTCTGCTTCCTGAGCAGGGAAGAGTCACTGCCGGAGACTGCCTGATCGGAGCAGACTCCCACACCTGCACCTATGGGGCGCTGGGCGCTTTTTCAACAGGGGTTGGATCTACGGATATGGCAGCCGGCATGGCAACGGGTAAAGCCTGGTTTAAAGTACCCTCCGCAATCAAAGTGGAACTGACAGGAAAACTTTCTCCTTATGTAACGGGCAAGGATGTCATTCTGGCCTTGATTGGCCAGATTGGTGTTGATGGTGCGCTGTATCAGTCGCTGGAATTTACCGGTGAAGGGGCCCACTCGCTTTCCATGGATGATCGTTTATGCATCTGCAACATGGCCATCGAAGCCGGCGCCAAAAACGGCATCTTCCCAGTGGATGACAAAACACTGGCTTTCCTGGCTGAACATGGAGCCAATGAACCCCGTGCTTTTGAAGGGGATCCGGATGCGGAATACGAAAGAACGGTAACGATTGCCCTTGATGAGCTCGAACCCGTTGTTTCCTGGCCGCACTTACCAGAAAATGTGCATACCGCAAAAGATTCGAATGAAATTGAAATTGACCAGGTTGTCATTGGATCCTGCACCAATGGCCGTATGGAAGATATGACTGCTGCTTACGAGATTCTGAACGGCAATCATGTCAAAGACGGTGTACGCTGCATCATCATTCCAGCAACCATGGATATTTATAAAAAATGTATTTCTAACGGCTATCTGATGGCCTTTATTGAAGCCGGTGCCGTTGTTTCCACACCAACGTGCGGCCCATGTCTTGGCGGATATATGGGGATCCTCGCACCTGGCGAGAGATGTGTTTCGACCACCAACCGAAACTTTGTCGGCCGTATGGGCGATGTGACCTCTGAAGTCTATCTGGCAAGTCCTTATACCGCAGCATATTCTGCGACGACCGGCCGGATCAGCGATCCAAGAGAGTTTGAAGGAGGAAATGATCATGAATGAAGCTTGCGGAAAAAGTTTTGTCTATGGCGATAACGTGGATACCGATGTTATCATTCCTGCCCGTTATCTGAATACACCAGATGCCAAAGCTCTTGCCGAGCACTGCATGGAAGATATTGATGCAACCTTTACCCAGAACGTAGAACCCGGCGATCTGATCTGCGCTGGATGGAACTTTGGATGCGGCTCAAGCCGTGAACATGCCCCACTGGCCATTAAAACCGCAGGCATTGACTGTGTGATCGCAAAATCGTTTGCGCGGATCTTCTATCGCAACGCGATCAACATTGGTCTGCCCATTCTGGAATGTGAAGCGGCTGCGGATGAAATCCGGCCTGGCGATGTTGTGAAAGTGGATTTTTCGACCGGTACCATCACCGATGAGACCCTCAACAAAAGCTGGAAAGCAGAACCATTTCCACCATTTATTCAGGAAATCATCGACTGCGGCGGCTGGATGCATTACCTGCGTAAAAACCAGTCCCATCAGGCATAACCTGGCTTTTGACTGCGCACCAGGTTCGTCAGCTGGATTCTTGTTATCATTGGATTCTTATTCTCACGGGAAATAGATCATCATCTGCCGGCTGACCTGCGCTATGGGATTCTGGATTAGCTGTTTATTAATATATAAGGAAAGAAATAGAGAAATTTAAGAAACTTGCTGCAAGGAAACTGCATGCATAATCAAAAACTGAATTTCACACTGGATCATAGGCTGAGCATTGGGCAGATTCGCTCAAAAGAGAACTGGTCCTTTTACCGAAAAAAGAGAAATCCGGCAGGCCGGGCCTGGACTGCCGTTTCTTTCAATGAAGTTCGTCTTTGAATCACAGGCGAGGCTGTTCTGCCGGTCTATTCTGTCGGCTTAATCTTTGAGAAGTGGAATTCAGCAATCAAAGGAAATCATCCCGAAAGGAATCGAGTGAGTATGAAAAAGAAAATTGGTGTGATCCGTGGAGACTGCTCGTCACGGGAAATCGTTGAGCAGACCCTTCGTGTTCTCGATGCGATTGCCAGGAAATACAATCATGAATGGGAATATGAACCCATTGCGATGGGGGGCGACGCAATTGATCAATATGGAAGTCCGCTTCCAGATCATGAGCTGGAAAAAGCTCTGAATTGTGATGCGGTCCTCTTAGGCGCTGTCGGTGGACCAAAATGGGAAGGTCTTCCAGGTCCCCAGCGTCCGGAAAAAGGTCTGCTTGCCCTGCGTAAGGGAATGGGTCTTTTCTCCAATCTGCGTCCGGCGAAAATCTGGCCGCAGTTAGCCGATGCCTCTCCACTGAAAAAAGAAATCACAGACCGGGGTATTGATTTTGTCATTGTGCGCGAACTGACTGGCGGGGTCTATTTTGGTGAACATACGACCACGACCGAAAATGGGGTGAAAAAAGCCCTGGACTTAATGCCTTACGATGAAAATGAAATCCGCCGCATTGGCCGGGTTGGTTTTGAAACGGCCATGAAGCGTAGTAAAAAGCTGACACTTGTCGATAAAGCCAACGTTCTGGATACCTCAAGATTATGGAGAGAAGTTCTGTATGATCTGAGCAAAGAATATCCAGAGGTTGAATTTGACGTGATGTTTGTGGATAACGGTGCGATGCAGATCTGCAAGAACCCGGCCCAGTTCGATACGATTGTCACGGAAAATATGTTTGGAGACATTCTGTCCGATGAAGCCAGTGAAATCACTGGTTCAATCGGTATGATTCCTTCTTCTTCCCTTGGTGAGGGAACCAGAGGTCTGTACGAACCAATCCACGGCTCCGCTCCTGACATTGCCGGCAAAAACCTCGTGAACCCACTGGCCTGCATTCTGTCGGCGGCGATGATGCTTCGCTACTCTTTTGGCATGGAAGAAGAAGCAGCCGATATTGAAAAGGGTGTGGAAGCTGTTTTGAACGATGGCCTGCGGACTGCTGATATGATGAGCGAAGGCATGACACAGGTGGGAACCCGTGAAATGACCGATGCCCTGTTAGAAAAACTGGCTTAGTCCTGGCTTAGTCCGTTTTCAATTGAAAACTGGATTCAAATTGGAGCTCTGTTTTTAAGATGTTCAGACAGAACAGGAACCATCAAAAACAAGACTTTAGAAACAAAACTTCAAAAATAAGCTTCAGAAACAAATTTCAGAAATCGAATTCTGCAGTCAACAAGCCCGGCGCATGCCGGGGTTTTGTGCACTCTTTCAACCCTCCCAAAATTTCGGCGGATTCGAAAAAACAAGACCTAAAGGCGAAAACAGGGAAGGTAAAGGCGCTTGACCATGGAAATCAACCTTGTGGTTTTTCAGTCACATTGCAGTTTTATTGTCTTAATCGGATGTTATTCTTTGCTTGCCTGAGATCTTATCGATTCGGCGTCGTCTGTATTCATTGGTTTATCCTTCTGAAAAATTGTCATAACAGACTGACGTCTGAATCCTGAACGACTCAAATTAACGAATAAAGTAAGGTGAGATAATGACTTTTTATGATCTGATTCAGCTGGACCCCAACGCCATCCGGGCTCGAATCCAGAAGACCGATGACCCCAAAGAAATCAGACGGATGCGGATTGCGGTTGTCGTTCGTTCTGTTCTGATTGTTCTGTTTGCGATTCTGTTCATTTCTTTGATGAATGCCTGGTTTGGAGCGTACAACAGTTCGATGGCTGTTTCCATTTTCTGTGTATTGCTTGCGGTGCGCTTTGTCGGATATGGCTATAACATTTATGATTCTCTGCTCAGTATGGCGATTGTGTTTGCCCTGCTGGTGATTTGTCCGGTAGCAGCCTATAATGCCGGCTTTCTGATGAAGCTGATTTTGTATATCGGCAGTTTGTTGATCATTATGATTCTGACAACCCAGCAGCCGCAGATGGGCAATGGCGGGTTGTACACATTCTCGTTTGTTTTCCTGGCCCAGAATCCAGTGTATGGTCAGCAGCTCTTGCAGCGGGCAGAACTGGCGGCTTTAGGATTTGTGATCTGCGGCATTGTATTGTGGCGCAATCATCGAAAACAGTTTGTGGATGTCCGTCTGAGGGATATCTGGAAAGAGGTCCGCTTAAGCAGCCGGAAATTCCAGTGGCAGCAGCGACTGGCTTTAGGCGTGGGTCTGTTACTGAGTATTTTCTCGATGACGCATGTGGAACGCTTCATGTGGATTGGCTTTGCGTGCGGTTCCCTGCTTTCGGATTACAATGTTGAAAATAATGTCCATGAAAAATTTAAAGATCGTCTGATTGGTGCAGTAATTGGTTCGCTTGCGTTCTATCTGCTCTATCAGATCATTCCGGCTAAGTTCTATCCGTTCTTTGGTCCGATTGGCGGCGTGTGCCTGGGTCTTTGCACCGATTATAAACATAAGACCATGCTCAACTGCTTTGGTGCGCTGATGATGGCGGCTGGCATGTTTGGCCTGAAGAGTGCGGTGTTGATGCGAATGGGCTATACATTGCTTGGAATTATCTTTGCGTTGGCTTTCTTCTATCTGTACGACCATTTCCTGATGAAGGGCCTTCTCAAAAAGGGACAGGATCCAATTGCCCAGTCCTTCGAAACGCATGACTAGAAGATTGATTCAGGGAGTTATGAATTGTGACTCATGAACCCAAATCCATGAAGAGAATTTCTGAAACAGAATCTGGCCTGAACCCGTTCTCTAGGTTTGAGCCATTTTTTTGTGGACAGACGTTCAAAGCACAACCGGGAAGTAGAGTGGAAAGGAAAGCTGATCTCCTCAGGATGTTCATGCTTTTGGAGCAGAATTTTGTTTTTTGGAATAGATCTTGTACAATGTGGACATGAAAAAGAGACAGATTGGCTTCTGCAAGGAATCCGAATGGTTTTATCGCGTGTACGCCCGGGAAAATCAGGTCGACTATCTGCAGCTCTGTTTGCTTGATCTGCTCAGACAAGCCAATGGATCCCTGACCTGGATGGCCATTGATCAGCAGATTCCCTATTCCCGGCAGATTATCCGTCAGACTGTTGAAGATCTGGAACAGGATGAACTGGTCACGACAACTCCGGATGGTGTCTATCTTACTGATCTGGCTGAATTTACAGTGGATGAAATCCTCGATGATCTTCACCATAAACTAGATGCAGCCTTTGCTCTGATGGATGACAGTACACCAAACCTGATGGCCTAGCCTTGCTTTTAAGCCTGCCCTTGAACACCTCCCTGAGCGGAGGTTTTTTATTTTCTGCCTATTTGCTTCTTTCTGAATTCTGGCCGCTGAAGAATCTCTTAAACTTTCCAAAGAATTTGATAAGAATCGACGAAGAGAAGAATAACAAATTGAATCATGACGTTTTCTGGTTTTTTGAATATATCAAAAAAGATGAAATCAACCGTAAAGGATCTGGATCAGGATGGAAAAGTGAAATCAAATCGATGAAAATTGAAATCTATTTGGAGAAGACGGGCAAGGAAGACCTTTTTGTGATAAAAATGGGATGCTTTTGGGGATGCACTTGGGCATATCTTGTCGCCTGCCCAAAAACCATATACAATAGGAATCACTTAATTTGTTAAGAAATTAACAAATGGTAGAAAGGAGTGGGGGATATGAGCTTTGGAACAATGGGAATCTTCTGGCTGATTCTGGCGGCTGTCATGCTTGTTATTGAACTGGCTACTGTTTCGCTGGTTTCCATCTGGTTTGTTGCTGGTGCCCTGGTCGCAGCCCTGCTGGCCTTTTTACATCTTGGTCTCTGGATTCAGATTGCGGCATTTATTCTGGTATCGGTTGTCCTCTTCTGCTTCTTCAAAGATCGGCTGCAGGCATTCTTCCGGTATCGGCATGATCGTTCCGGTGCCAGCCTGATCCTCGGGAAAACCGGTAAGGTAACCAGCCCGATTCAAGAACACCAGGATGGACGGATCCTGGTTGATGGTCAGGACTGGAAGGCAAGCGCTCCACAGAGTCTGCCAACGGGCACAGCCGTCAAAGTCATCGGCATGCATGGTGTAACCCTCGATGTTGAACCGATTGACAAGGCCTAGTCAAAAATCTCTGGGTTTCAAACACCAGAGAAAGCGTTGAAAGTATTGAAAGCATTAAACGCATTGAATCTTTAAACTGCATTTCACATTTCATCAAATGAAGGCTGTCTTGGACAGTAACTGACCGGAAGGAACTGGCTTATCACGAAAGTCCGGTCAGAAGGAGGAAAGTATGCGTATTTTAAGTGGTGCAATTGGTGGAATCATCCTTGTGGTGATCCTTGTCTTCATCCTGCTGGCACTCATTAGCAGTGTGGTTTATATCGTTCCTCAGGCTTATGCTTATGTCATTCAGCGCCTGGGTGCGTATCTGACCACTGCAGATGTAGGTCTGCATTTTAAAGTTCCGTTTATCGACCGGATCGCAAACAAAGTCGATTTAAAAGAGCAGGTGGCTGATTTCCCGCCACAGGCTGTTATTACCAAAGATAACGTTACGATGCATATCGATACCGTCATCTACTATCAGATTACGGATCCAAAACTGTATACCTATGGTGTTGAAAACCCAATGAACGCGATCGAAAACCTGACCGCAACAACCCTGCGAAACATCATTGGTGAAATGGATCTCGACCGCACCTTAACCAGCCGCGATGACATCAACACCAAGATGCGTGCGACCCTGGATGTTGCAACCGATCCATGGGGCATCAAAATCAACCGTGTCGAACTGAAGAACATCATGCCGCCGCAGACCATTCAGGATGCGATGGAAAAACAGATGAAAGCTGAACGTGAACGCCGTGAAAAAATCCTGCGTGCCGAAGGTGAAAAGGAATCCACAATCCTTGTCGCTCAGGGTCGTCAGGAAGCTGCCATTCTGGAAGCAAAAGGTAACCGTGAAAAGATGGTTCAGGAAGCCCTTGGTAAAGCTGAAGCGATCAAAGCGGTTCAGCAGGCCAATGCTGAAGGTTTACAGATGCTCGCTCAGGCAGGTGTTACCGATGAAGTTCTGCGTCTGAAAGCTATTGAAGCTTTTGAAAAAGCTGCCGATGGCCGGGCAACCAAGATCATCATCCCATCCGAAATTCAGGGTGCTGTTGGTCTGGCCCAGGGTATTGTTTCGACCGTGACCAAAGAAGATCCGGATAAACTGCCAACTCTGCCTCCAGAAGCCAGAAAGTAATCATTTCTCCATTAGATTCTGATTAGACTCGGCTCAATCTGCCGCCTGCATTCATTGCGGGCGGTTTTTATGTATCTTATCCACAATCGGGAAGATCGAAAGGTCAGAAAAGAAAAGTCAGGAAGAAAAAAATAAAAAAGACGAAGTAAATTACTTCGTCAGTGGAGCAAGTTCTTTGTCGAGATAGGCAAACGTTTCTTCAACGGATGTGCAGACTTTGAATAAACTCATTGTTGCTTCGGCAATAAAGCCTTCCTCGACCATCTTATTCATGGTTTTCAACAACAGATCATAATAACCATTCAGATTTAACAATACGATTGGGGCATCGAGCTGATCGAGCTGTTTGAGAACCAGAATTTCATAAAATTCTTCAAGCGTTCCAACGCCGCCAGGTGCTGCGATAAAGGCATTGGATAAGGATTCCATGAATGCTTTGCGTTCGCGCATGGTCCGGGTATAGATGGTGTCATTACCATTGTCGTAAAGAACACCGGGCTGTCTGAAAAAGAAAGGTGCAATTCCAACTGTTTCGCCGCCAAGCTCCAGAGCTCCGCGACAGGTAGCACCCATAATTCCGGTGTCTCCGGCACCGTTGACCAGCCGCCAGCCGCGCCGGGCCAGTCCTGAACCAAGCTGTCTTGCAGCCTGTAAGTAGCTGCTGGCTACATCATTGCTTGAGCCGCCATATACGGCTACACCGATTTCTCGCATATACCTATTCCTTTCATTCATCGCCAGGCGATGATTATCAACAAAATCATCGGAATCTGAATCTGTTCAAACTCCTCGAGTCAGTTTTATTTTGCCTCATCATGAGCATTCTGAGGAATCAGAAGCCTTGCAATCTGCAAAATCAGAAGTTTTTCAAGATTGCAGAAGGTGGATTGATTCAGTGGTCGGAGTTGTCTGAACCGGCCTCTTCATGACTTTGAATATCCAGGAATCGGTGGATTCTCTGCATCTTGACATCGGTCTGGTTGAGCATGGTGGCACATTCGAGCAGTTCACGATTGACGTATTCGGAATCAGGCAGATTCTTTTTGTAGCGCAGCTGATGTTCAAGGGCAGCCCAGGAATCCATGGCGGTTGTCCGCAGCTGGATTTCACAAAGTACTGGCCGGTTTTGAACAGCAGTGCAAAGACCGATCACATGCAAAGAACGGTAACCCGATTTTTTGGGATGCTTGATATAGTCTTTGACTTCAAGAATATGGTAATGGTCGATTGTATTCAGAACGTCAACGACAGAATAGATATCGTCAATATACGAGCAGATGATGCGCAGACCGATAATATCGTGGAGGTTCTGACAGGCTGAAGCGGGTGAAACTTCAAAACGATAGCGGACCAGCTTCTTTTCAATGCTTTCACGGGTTTTAAGCCGGCCGGAAATGGAACGGAGCATCGTATGATGATGGTCGCGTTCTACTGAATATTTAAGATTGAGCAGGGAAGTGAGCATATACTCCTGTGTTCTCGAACAGGTGTAGAGCATTTCGTCCCAGTCGTTGGTACTCCATACCAGTGGATCCTCAGGCATGGCTGCCCTCCTTTCGAATGAAGACCAGCGTGCTGGAATCAGAACTCTCCGGATCAAAGTGGTAGCCGAGTTCCTGAAAATCCTTCAGGTCGTGCCAGTCTTCAATCTGATGTTCTGCCATCCAGCGCACCATGGTGCCGCGGGCCATTTTGGCATAGACGCCTTTTTCTTTGCGCTTTCCGTTTTCAAGTTCAAAAAATCGCGGCGTAATCATGGCCTGAAAAGCGCCGATACAGCGGGAATATTCTTTAGAAGCCAGATTGACGATCACTTCATCCTCCAGTTCCTCTTTCAACTTGCTTCCCCAGAAATCATAGAGTGAAAACGGGAGTTTTTGCTGCATCTCCAGACGATAAGGAACAACACCATCGAGCGGTTTTAAAATCCCATACATCGCGGAAAGAATGCGCAGATGCCGGCAGATATAATCCCATTGCGTATCATCAAATACATCGGGAGCCATATAGCGAAAGGCGATTCCGTCATAACTGAGAAGTGCCGGAGAAACAGGCGGGAAAATTCCAGCCTTCTGGCGCTGCAGTTCTTCATAAACCGGATTGAAGGTGCGTAATGAACAACTATAGAGTTTGAATAATTCTTCATAACTCTTGCTGACCAGAACCTGGAAAAGGGTATCGTGTTCTTCCATAAAGACAGGTGTGGACAATGGAAAGTCGTGATCTTCACAAAGCTTCATTTTCTTTGCGGGCGAAATAATTATTTTCATCGCCTTCATTATAGGGAGTAACAGCAGAGCGTGGGCAAAAATTGGCAACATTTTTGGGGCATCGACCGGATTTGACCATTTCTGAAAGAAAAGATTTCGTGCTGAATGCCCCTGTTTCAGTCTTATATTTCTCAATCGCTATAAATTGCCATCTTTCTTTGAAATGCTATCCTGAATGGGAAGCAGGCATTGACCGCCTGAAAAATGTCTGGCACGAAGACGCCGATCAGGCAGAGTTATACCCTTTCCAGATACATAATAAACTGTAATAAGACTGGCCAAATATGGATAGTTAAAGCAAAAACGAAAAATCATGCAATTCTGATAAATGTATATACAAATAGAAAACAAAGGTCTAAACTACAGACATAAGGAGATATACAGACTATGGGAAGAATGTTTAAAACGGAGCCGTTCTATTCGCCAAGACCATGGGGATATGAACTGTGGACTCTTTCAACACACCGCAGTGGACAGTCACTTGTCCTGCCAGAAAAAGAAAATCTGCTGAAATACTTAGGGGAACCTCTGAAAATTCTGATCAAAATCATCAAAGCGGATGAGGCTCTTTCCGTACAGGTTCATCCGGGAGATGAATACGCCCGCATTCATGAAAATGACATGGGCAAAACCGAATGCTGGTACATTCTGGATGCCAAACCAGATGGCAAGCTGATTGCCGGCATCAAAAAAGGCCTTAACCGGGAAAAAATGGCCGAAATCCTGAAAGAAGGAAAACTGGAAGATGTGATTGAATACATTCCAGTCCAAAAAGGAGATATGGTTTTCATCCCACATGGAACTGTCCATGCCATTATGGGCGGCCTGAAGCTGTTTGAAATTCAGGAATCTTCTGATTCCACCTATCGCATGTATGACTGGGGCCGTGATCGAGAGATGCATATTGAAAAATCTCTGGATGTCATCGACTATAGCTGCACCAATGGCGCTGGTAAGATTGAAAACTTTACCAAACTGGAAACTCCCTATTTCCGGGTAGAAAAAATCGTGCTGGACAATGAATCTGCCACCTATCAGGTCACTGAAGAATTCCAGACCCTCAATATCTGCCATGGAAGTGGAAAAGTTGTCTCCACAGAAGGACAGGAACTCTCCCTGGAACCTGATCAGACCATTTATATTCCAAAAGGAACGGAATACACCATTTCCGGAAACGTTGAACTGTTAAGGACCTGGTAATTTTGACTCAAACCTCTCTTCCTTTAGAAAAAGCTGTCCATGGTTGGACAGCTTTTTCCGTATATTTCGTATATATGGATTATCTATATATTCCATCCCCCCTTCATATCTTTAAATGAGTCAGGAAAGAATATTTCTTGTGGATCGCAAAAGGTCCCCTGAATCTGGCAGGCGGTGTGATATTCGAAAACAGCATTGACAATAAAATCGTCGAATTGTATCCCTTTTCACAATGTAAAGAGATTTTAACTTGTGTTCAGGCAAGAATGACGATATAAAGAATAAGCTGTTTTTGAAATATCAGAAACCGCAAAAGTTCTAGTTTGTGAATTTATAAAATATTTTCACAAAAGTACTTGACCTTGGTCAGGACAGATGGTATCCTATATGAGCGTTAAGGGAACGCGGCACACAGCTGCTGACCTGACGCAAATCATCTTTAGATATCGAACAAAACATTGATTGTGAAATTCTTAAAAATATTTCACAAAAGATGTTGACTTCTGATCTGGCAGATGATAAGATAAA
>CAJTLE010000003.1 GCA_910577085.1 uncultured Allobaculum sp.
CCTGATTATCGGCGTGGATGATATCATAGGAGCTGGGATATACAGCCAGTACCTTCAGAAACGTCATCCCTGTTCCGAGCACTTTGGCGAGTTCCGGACAGTGAATATCTGCCATACCAATCAGGCGAGTGGATTCTTGGGTTTCCATTTTCTTAACCTGGTGGTAGCGATGAGTTTCAGATTTTACTTCACTGTAATCCCTTTTTTCGTGGACAAATGAAGGACTCACTGTTTTGAAATCGCGTTCATAAGCGATGATCTGGGCAATGGACTGGGCATCAAGCGGATCAGACTTGCTTCGTTCGTGCAGCTTGCACCAGCTGTTAACGTAAGACGGCTTAAGGATCAGGATCTGTTCCTTTTCGCCAGCCAGGGAGGACAGGTAAGTATAGAAGGTGCGGTAGTAAATACCGGTATCTTCCATAGCGTAGACGATTCGGGTACACTGCTCGTCTGTGTAACTTAAGATGGTCCGACGGAAGTCTTCGACTGAAGATTTAGTGAACTCTACCTTGATTCTTTTCCGACGCATCTGGTCCTTTCTGGATCTGTCAGGATAGACCAGAAGAAGAGCTGCATCAGCTTTTCCTTTGGCGATGTCGATGCCGACATAAGCGATACATTCGGGCTTAGCTTTTTTCATATACGGTAACCTCTCGTAATCAGTTTTGAATTGCACCTCTCTATCAAGACAAACGCAGCCTCGCAAATGGGCAGACACTGATGAAATCAGGCTGAAACTAACTTATTCGAGTATTCGGAGAAGTCTTGAACTTGAGGAATAAGGCTTTATTAGGCGGACATTCGCAAGAAGCCGCAAGGAGAATGACGATAACCTTGGTTCAAAACAGGACCATTATCTTAGATAAAGAAAATGAGAGCAACTCGACCAGGAGTCAGGCGAGAATTTCCTTGGACTAACCCCCATGGGGGTTAGTCCAAGGAAACCCCATCTGTTGGAGACTCACTTGGTTCTGATTACTCTCATACAATACGAGGAGAAAGAAAGTGTATTTATTAGGCCAACCTTACCAAAATCTTAAATTATTCTTAATAAAATAAAGCGACATCAATAGTGTCGGAAATTTCGATAGTCTATGTTTAATCAATTCTGTATCAGCATTTAGCTGATGAAAGGATGAACTTGAATATGGAAAGTGATGATATGCAATCTTTACTTTTGGATAAAAATGGACTTGAAAAACTGAAGACAGACTGCAAGGGATTCATCGGAAAAGCTGACCGCGACAACTCAGAGCTTTATCTGCCGTTATGGATGCACATGATGGACACAGCTGGCATGATGATCTACCTACTTCAGACCCGGATGAGTGATAATCTGCTGGATTTACTCGACTCCGCTATGAAAGACTCGGCTATGAAAAAAGATGAGAGTTGCAAAATGAGCGTTGAGCAAATTGCAGTGTTAGCCGCTCTTTTGCATGACATTGGAAAGGCAAGTGCCGCCTTCCAGGGGAGAATCAGTGCAGAAATTTCGACGCCGGGTCTGGTTTTAATCCAGATTCCAGATCCAAAAACAGCCGAAAACGCAAAAGGCGATCTTCGAAATCATGCGGCGATTGGTAGATATATTCTCAGATTCAACCGTTTTAATCGAGGTTTCGCATCGATTTGTGGAGCTCATCATGGAATCACCCAGCCTGAATCATCCGATGCTGAAGTAAAGAAATTTTTGAATTCGTTAAATAACATGAGAGATCTGTATGGGGGAGGTAAGAAAGCAAAGGAAGAATGGCAATTGATATGGAAAGAGATAATTGGCGACTGCCTGAAACTGACTGGAATTTCAGAAGAGACGTCCCTTCCTGGCTTAAATGAGGCTTTCTGGTCGATTTTAAGCGGCTTACTTGTAGAGGCAGACTGGCTTGCATCGAATATCGATCTTTTTCCGTTGATCAGTACTTCTTCGAAAGGAGATATGGCGGCTTATCCAGAACGGTGGGAGAAGGCTTGGAAAAAGGTAGACTTTCCAAAAATATGGCACTCTCCAAATCGATCAATGGATCGTCAGATGTTTCAATCTGTATTTGGCTTCAACCCAAATTCTCTTCAGGAAAATTTGATTGAGATTGTTTCAAAAATTCAAAAACCGGGCCTGCTGGTCATTGAGGCGCAAATGGGGCTTGGTAAAACCGAAGCAGCCTTGGCAGCGGCTGAAATTGTTTCCGGCTCTGCAAAAACCGGAGGTATATTTTATGGCCTTCCTACACGTGCTACTGCTGATGGTTTATTCGGCCGGTTTTCAAGCTGGGCCGAATCTGAAAGCGATGGTCAGAAAAGCATTTTTAAACTCGCTCATTCAACTGCTTTTCTCAACGAAGAATACAATCGCCTTCCGAAGGGAAGAACACTCCTGACGGACGATGAAATGACTGATTCAAATTTGTTTGTCCATGATTGGATGCAGCAGCCAAAAACAGGTATTCTATCAGACTTTGTCATCGGAACTGTAGATCAGGGACTAATGATGGCGCTGGATCATAAACATTTCATGCTTAAGCACCTGGGGATGGCTTCAAAAACAGTCATCATCGACGAAGTCCATGCTTACGATGCCTATATGAATGTGTTTTTTGACGGGATGCTTCAATGGCTGGGAGAATATCATGTCCCCGTCATTCTCTTGTCGGCTACTTTACCAGCATCAAGAAAACTGAGGATGATCCGAAGTTATCAGATGGGCTGTAAAAGTGGTTCTGCCGATGAGACTACGCCTGAACAGACGAGAAAGGACGAGTCTTGGAAACAAGTAAAAGGATATCCGCTCATTACATGGACAGATGGGGACCAGACCTATTCCAGGGCAGTTGATGGCGACTGGAATTCAGTAACGGTGAAAATCTATAAAGAAAATGTGCTGAATCTGTCTGAAATGTTTGAACGGATTGGAAATGTAATGCACAGCATCCAGGAATATGGAGGTTGTGCAGGCATCATTGTCAACACTGTACGCCACTCTCAAGAAATTGCGGAATATTTGAATTCCGAGTTTCCAGATTTGAGGGTCATACTTTTACATTCCCGGTTTACCGACAGTCAGCGGGCGATGATCGAAACAGAAATCCAAAAACTGGCAGGCAAGAAGTCGACTCCTGAACAACGAAACAAACTGGTTATAGTAGGCACCCAGGTGATTGAGCAATCTCTGGACCTGGATTTTGATGTCATGATTACTGAACTTGCACCAATGGACTTGCTATTGCAGCGAATGGGAAGACTTCACCGGCATTGGCAAAGACAAGATCGTCCATCTTTCTTTCTCCAGCCCAGTTGTCATGTCTTAGTGCCTGATCTCGAAGAGATACGCCGTCAGGCTCATCCGGTTTATCAGCCATGGTATCTTTTTCGGACTGAAGAAAATCTGCCCGCGACGATTACGCTTCCTGGAGATATTCCTCTGCTTGTTGAGAAGGTTTACGATATCGATTTAAAGCCGATTGCAGAACAGGAGAAAAAGGACGCTTTCAGAAGTGAGAAGAATGAGAAAGCCAAGGAAGGAAAAGCGGAGACAGGGGTTCTCGTTCCGAAAAAGATCAAAAAGAATCCAAGCGTGGATGGCCTGATGAAATCGACGGCTGTTACAAGTGAAACCCAGGCTGTAAATTCTGTTCGTGAAGGCACACAGGCTCTCGATGTCCTCCTTATTCAGAAAAACGATAATGGAGATTTATCTATTCCTGATCCAGATGATTTGCAAAGACAATTACGACTAGATGCCCATTCTGTTCCTGAATTCAAAATGGCTCTGGCTATCCTAAAACAAAGAGTATCCATTCCAGTCTATAGAGAATTAAATGAAGATGAAGCATGGTTGGTGAGCCATCAGACGGAATTTTCGGAGTGGAAGAAATCACCGCTGCTCAAAAGCAGGAATTTTGTAGTTGCAGATCAGAATGGACGTTTTGTACTTAACAAGAATACGTATGAGTATTCGAATCTATACGGACTGAAAAAAGTGAATCTTAACGAATCACCGGATAAGATTTGAAAACATGCAGGTTCAGGGACCATAATAAATGAGTTATAAGTCGTTTGATCCCTGTTCCTAAATCGATTTATTAAGGATGTCCTCAGGGGTGATCCTAAAAAAGGTAAAAAGTCAGTAACGACTTATTAGTGTTCCCTATTTATTGGGGTTGAAGAGGCAAGAGCCTCTTTTCTTTTTACCTTTTTTATTCAGAAAACCTTGTAGCTATCCTTTGAAAGCGTTATGATAGTGTTGCAAAAAAGAAAGGGGGTAAAGAAAAGTTCAGAAATGAGAATTTGAACAGGCTTTCTAAACGATAGAAAAGAGGTGGAATAAAATTGTTTTAATTTAGAAAGCCTATCGTTTCTGAAAAATAATATGAGTATTAATTTAATTGATAATCAGTGGATTTTGGTCAGAGATCAAAAGGACAACGTAAAAGAAGTTTCCCTGAAAGAATGCTTGCTTAACTGTGAGAATTTTCTTGAACTTGCAGGGGAAACCGTTGCCCAGGATGCTGCTCTCTTAAGGCTGTTGATTGCGATGAATCTGACGGTGATGTATCGCTGGGACAAAAACGGTGAGCAGTCTTTACTGGAAACAGAAGACCAGGCTCTGGATCGCTGGCAGGCGGTCTGGGAAAGCGGGCATCTTCAAAAAAGGGCCATCACCGAATACCTTGAGTCGGTAAAGGATTCATTCGAGCTGGATGGTGACGGGAAACGCTTCCTGCAGTCGGAAAATGCAAAAATCGGAACATCCTATAAATCTTCGAAGCTGATGGGGGATTTGTCTGAAAGTAACAATAAACTCAGGTTGTTTCAGCTGCGAAATGGGGAAGCAAAGGAAGAACTTTCGCTGGCTTGCAGTGCAAGGTGGCTTTTGAACCTGAATGGATTTGATGATACGAGTTCGAAGTCAAGCACAAAGTACAAACTTTTACCCAAAGAAGAACGACTTTCTCCTGGGGCAGGCTGGCTGGGGAAAATTGGCCTGGTTTTTGTCAAGGGACAGAATCTGTTTGAGACGATCATGCTCAACACCATTCTTTTAAAAGATGGAAAAACATTATGGCCTAGTGTCGTGCCCTATTGGGAAGTAGATAACCCGGATATTTCTGAAAGAAGAATGCTCAGCGGAGTTCCAGACGATCTGGCAGCTCTGCTCACAATGCCTTCGCGACGTTTGTGGCTGAACATCAATCCGGACAATAAGGTAGATGGGTACTATCTAATCGGCGGCGATTTTTTTGAGCGGACAAATGCTTTTACTGAGCAGTATACGTTATGGAAAAAAGCTGATCCAAAAAAGAAAGACTCCAATGATTTTGTACCCCGAAGACATCAAGCAGCCAGGCAACTCTGGCGAGATTTTCAGTTTTTCGCTTTACCAACTACAGAAAAGAAAACAAAGGCGCCTGGAGTGATTGATTGGGTCAGAACATTACTGAGTCAGGAAATTATTGATGATGAAAGTGCTGTGGAACTCTTTGCTCCCTCTGTTACATATGGAGATAAGGACTTCTTCATTACCGATGTATCAAGCCAGTCGATTCGATTTTTTCCTGATGTTTTGATGGATGCACAATCAGAATGGCGCGATGCAATCCAGTCAGAAATTGAGAAAATTGACCAGTTAGCTTTTGCTGCAGGGATCTTTGCTAAGGAGATTGCCCTGGCATCAGGAGCCAGCCCGGATATTGCCTCCTCTGCTCTTACGGGAGCCTCAAATCAGTTTTATGCAAATATCGATCAGCTTTTTCAGGAATGGATTTCATCAATCCATCCCGACGAAATTGAAGATCTGGAGCAGTACGAGCAAGTTCTCCGAGAATGGCATCGTACAGCAGCAAAGATTGGATACCAGACTTCAAAACTTTACCTGTCAGGATTACGCCCTGAAGCTTTATTGGGAAAGTATGTTCAGGATAAGAAAAAGGAAGTCCATGTCTCAATCCCAGAGGCAATTGAACGGCTGAACTGGAAAATTTACTCGATCTATAAAAAGAACGATGCTGTCGAGAATGATGTTGATTAACAACTGGTAAGGAGAAACATATGGCGGATAAGCAGGATCTTTATCCTGGAAATGAAGTCTACAATTACGTAGCATCAAAAATTCATTGGCTGGAAAATGCAGAACCAGCCGAGGCCAAAGCAAATCTTGCCTTGCTGCGCCGAGCAGCAGGCAAACAGCTGTCAGAAGTGCCGGATGTCTGGGGAATGGTCCTTGAAGAGCTTCCGGACTCGTTGCTTAGAAATACAAGAGGCCCTTCAGCGGCTGAAGAAGCTATTTTTTTGAGTCTGAAAAATTATGGAATGGCTATGCAAGGTCATGAGGCCAAATCAGACTCTGTCCAGGAGAAGGGTGTGTCTCTTGGAGCAGCTGCTGGATTGTATTCAAAAAAATATGGAGAAGAAGAATCAAGAATTTTTTTAAGACTTAAAAAAGTTGTTGTTTCTGACTCGCTTGCAGCCCTGGAAGTTCCACTGAGATCGATGATCAAATTGATGAGTCATGAGCCAATTAAAATGGATTATGCCAAGCTTGCTGAAGACCTGTATGAGTATAGTTTCCCAAAAGGAAGAGAAAGAGTCAGGCTGAAGTGGGCAAGGGACTACTACCGCACAATCAGAGCTTCTGAAAAGAAAGAAAAAGACGATACTGCAAAACAGGATTCAGGCGAACAGAAGAAAACATCAGAATAATTGGCCTCTGCTTTCCAAAATCGCTGACCTTTTACAGGAAGCGTAGAGTAAGTAAAGCATCAATTCACTGATGAATCAGCACCAACCTGCTGCACAAAAGCTGATCTGCGTTTCTGGATCCTGAACGGACTGAGCAGATCAATGCATTTCTTCGAAATGACGGATCCAGAAGTGCTATAGGCAATCAATATGTGAGTCACGTAGAACTCATAAATAAATATAACCATATCACTTAAAGGAGAATTATGATGGAAAAAAGATTGTATGTTGATATTCACTGTCTGCAGACAGTACCACCATCCTGCGTAAACCGCGATGATACAGGAACGCCAAAGACTGCGGTATATGGCGGTGTAACGCGCGCACGTGTATCCTCTCAGTCATGGAAACATGCTATCCGCCAAGAGTTTTCAAATCTTCTCCCAGAAGAAGCCATCGGAACCCGGACAAAAAGAATTGTCGGAATGGTTCAGAAAGAAATCCAGGCGCTTGATCCATCTTTATCGGACCAAAAAGCGGAAAAAGCTGCAACTAGTGCTTTGACAGCAGCAGGATTTAAAATCAAAGGCGCTAAAGAAGGAACAGACGCCCTCTTCCTCATGAGTAAAAAGCAGGCTGAAGGAGTAGCTGCATTGGCGGTACAGGGTTCAAAAGACAAAAACGAGTATAAAAAAGTTTTACGGGATAATCCTTCAGTGGATATGGCGCTTTTTGGAAGAATGGTTGCTTCGGATCCATCTTTGAACTACGACGCATCCTGCCAGGTTGCTCATGCGATTTCTACTCATGCTGTGGTCAATGAATATGACTATTTTACTGCAGTTGATGATCTGGGTGATGACGACAATGCCGGCGCAAGTCACATTGGAGTGTCCGAATTTAATTCGAGTACTTTATATCGTTACGCAACAGTGAATGTCATGGAACTGTATCAGACAATTGGCTTAGAAGCACCGGAGGCGGTCAGAGCTTTTATCAAAGCCTTTATCACCACCATGCCAACAGGGAAACAAAATTCTTATGCCAACCGAACCATTCCGTGCTCTGTTTATGTAGCAATCCGCGAAGATCAGCCAGTCAGCTTTGCAAGCGCATTTGAGCAGGCAGTTCCAGCAACAGCTAATGGCTACGAAAATCCATCACAGGAAAAATTAGCTGAATATGCTGGTAAAATCACTAAATTTGTCGATACACCCTATGCGGCTTATGTAGCTGGGGAAGGCCTTGAGAAACTGGCGAAGTCGATGGAAGTTGATGAGATTCTGGAAAATGTAGAAAAAGACCTGACTAAATTGCTGCCCGGCGGAGAGTCCTGATGGCCTTTACTCTTCTTCTTCGCTTTGCAGGTATCCTGCAAAGCTGGGGAACAGACTCAAGATTTGAAATCCGGCGCACAGAAACGATTCCCACAAAGAGTGGAATCATCGGTTTTCTGGCCGCCGCATTGGGCAGACGGCGCGACGAAGAGATTGATGACCTGGCTGATTTAAAGATTGGAGTACGGGCAGATCAGCCAGGCACTTTGATCTCAGACTTCCACACTGCTAGAAAAGATGCGAAAACATCCTACATTACAAATCGATATTACCTTTCTGATGCAGTATTTCTGATCGGAATCGAATCAGATGACAAAGACGTCCTTCTCGAACTGGAAAATGCAATCCGTTATCCAGCCTATCCGCTCTTCTTGGGTCGACGATCATGCGTGCCAGAAGCTCCAATTGTGAAAGAAATCGTTCCCCTGCCATTAAAACAGGCTCTTGAAAACTATAAATTTGTAGGAAGAAAGGGTATGGAGCCTGCCTACTATCATATTTTTCTGGAAGGTAGTTCAAGAACGCTGGGACGAAAAGTCATGGATCAGCCTGTATCTTTTGATTTTCATCACCGAAAGTACCAGGCACGTTTTGTACAAGAGACCATTACAGAGAATTCACAGAGAAAAGAAACAGTTCAGCCAGCCCTGCATCAGACAGAGCAGGACGTACTCGGAGAATTGGAGAACTTAAAATGATGCAGTTAATTCGAATCAGATTAGATCCTTTGAATAAACAGACAGTCAGAGGGTTCGTGAATCCGAATGTTTTCCATGCTGCTATTGAAGCATCAATTCGAGGAGAGAATTCGCGTGTTCTCTGGCGAATTGATAGAATTGCAGACCAAAGCTATCTGCTTATGCTGACTTCAGCAGATATTGATGCTCAGTTTTTGATCCATCAGTTCGGATTCAAGGAAGAGAGCGCCCAAACAGTGGATTATGAAAAGCTGTTGAGCAGAATTACAAAAGAAAGCAAATGGATTTTCCGGCTGACCGCTAATCCGACTCATCATGCCAAAAACGATAAGAAAGAACCGGATGGCAAAGTTTTAGCCCATGTAACTCCTCAACAGCAGATGGCCTGGCTGGAACAGAAGGCTGCAAAACATGGATTCCAAATTGAGCTGGAGAAGACAAAAGTAATCGGCTCGACTTGGATTCAATTTCGAAAGAAAAAAAGCGAAACAAGAGTCCAGCTGAAAGAAGCTGTCTTTGAAGGCGTTCTGTCAGTAACAGATCCATCCCTTTTTAAAAAAGCCTTGACTGAAGGGGTAGGCAGAGGAAAAGCCTATGGAATGGGCTTACTGACAGTCATTCCATATCATGAATAACAACAGCAAGATTCCTGGAGCTCCTAAAGCAGATCTCCAGGAAATGCCGCAGATAAAGAATCGCTACTCCTTTATTTACCTTGAGAAATGCTCACTTTCTAAAGAAGACAGTGCCATTAAAGCCTCCTGGAAAGATGGATATGCCCTGATTCCAGCGCACTCTATGATGACTCTGCTTCTTGGGCCAGGGACAAGTCTTACCCACCGGGCAGCCCAGCTGATTGGCGAGGCAGGAGCGGGTATTGCCTGGGTTGGTGACGGTGCGGCCAGGTTCTATGGATTTGGCCGCCCATTAACCAACAGTTCGATTCTCCTTGTTCGTCAAGCTATGTATGTGACAAAACCAGCACTGCACATGAAAGTAGTAAAACGGATGTATTATCTTCGTTTTCCGGATGAAGATATGACGAATCTCACGCTTCAGCAGTTAAGAGGAAAAGAAGGCGCAAGAGTAAAACGTGAATATAAAAAACAGGCTGAGTTTTGGGGCGTGAGCTGGACAGGGAGAAATTATGATCCTGAAGATTTTCACCAGTCGGACCCGGTAAATCAATCATTATCTGTTGCTAATACTTGTTTATATGGGATCTGCAGTGCTGTCATTTATGCGCTTGGCCTTTCACCCGGCCTGGGATTTATTCATGTAAACCATGAAAAATCGTTTATCTACGATGTTGCAGATCTGTACAAAGCTGAAATTACAATTCCTCTGGCTTTTGAGATTGGATCAAAATTCACCACCGGAATTCCAGAAAAAACGAGAAAAGAATTTCGAAACCGAATCCATAATGCAGGCTTGATTGAGAGAATGGTCAAAGATATAAAGTTCATTTTTGATTTAGAATCAGATGAAATTGATTATGATGATACCTTAGTTATTTGGGATGGAATCCGAGCATTCAAACAATCTGGCACTCTTTATCAGACAGATACAGTCCAGCAGGTGGAATGATGGTCGTCATCACCGTATCAAATTGCCCGCCCTCTTTACGCGGAGACCTGTCGAAGTGGTGTTTTGAAATTGTGACAGGCGTTTATGTCGGCAATCCATCTAAAAGAGTACGGGAACTGCTCTGGGATCGGGTAAAAGCAACAATAAAGACTGGAAATGCGGTCATTGTCTATTCATCAAGAAACGAACAAGGCTTTGAGATGAAGACTTACCATACAACAGACTATCCTAAAGATTTTGATGGCCTCCAGCTGATGTTTCATCCGATAACTCCGATTGAAGTGATAACTGAAGAAATACCGCGAATTAAGGTACCTGTCCTGACAACTGGCCAGCTCAAAGACCGGGCCAGAAAATATCCAAGCCCTAAGCATGTGATTCCTGATTCTTTTGTCGTTCTTGACTTGGAAACTACCGGCTTAGATTCTGAAAAAGATGGAATCACTGAAGTTGGAGCCATTCGAGTGGTTGAAGGAAAATACACAGAAGAGTTCTCATTCTTAGTCAAGACGAGCAGTATACTTTCTGCTCAGGCGGCTGAATTGACCGGAATAACCGTAGATCTGCTCAATGAGCAGGGAAAAGACGAGAAAGATGTTCTTGAAAATTTGAGAAGGTTCTGCAATGATTTCCCAGTCATCTGCCATAATGCAAAATTCGATCTGAGGTTTCTGGAGATTGCATGTATTCGGCACGGAATTCCTTATTGGGCACCTAAGGTCATTGATACGCTGCAGTTGGCCAGACGCCATGTTAAAGATGTTCCAAACTATCGTCTACAGACCCTTCTGGACTACTTCGGAATCAGCGATCAACAGCAGCATAGGGCGTTATCAGATTGCTGGATAACACTTAAAATGTTAGAAAAATTAAAAGAAATTGTCGGCAAGTGAAGGCTATTCCCTCTTAAATAAAGGAAGATACAAGCATGTTCCCCGCATGACGGGGATGATCCTATGCAGCAAGCGCAGTCCAGACGGTACCATCCATGTTCCCCGCATGACGGGGATGATCCTGCGGCCGGAGAAATCATCAGCGCTATTTGGGAATGTTCCCCGCATGACGGGGATGATCCTTGCGAGCAAGTAAATTCAGCGTTGCATGAATGATGTTCCCCGCATGACGGGGATGATCCGTCAATAACGGCTCTTACACGCTCGAAAGTCCGATGTTCCCCGCATGACGGGGATGATCCTCGTCAATAAACGCCTTTACGACTCTGTAATGAATGTTCCCCGCATGACGGGGATGATCCGGTCACGCCGACTTCTCCAGTGAAGTTGAACGGATGTTCCCCGCATGACGGGGATGATCCCTGGCGCTTGGATTCGACACAATCGATGTCGGTATGTTCCCCGCATGACGGGGATGATCCGTTGGATCGTCTGGATTGCTTCGCAAAGTGTGCATGTTCCCCGCATGACGGGGATGATCCTCGATCCTTTCCGAGAGTTACGGCCATAAAAACATGTTCCCCGCATGACGGGGATGATCCTTTGAAGCCGATCAGCATGACAGCGCCGCGGATATGTTCCCCGCATGACGGGGATGATCCGGTCATCAACATATTCGGGACTGTTTTCTGTTGATGTTCCCCGCATGACGGGGATGATCCATCCCTGTATCCTTGCGGTAATTATCGGACTGATATGTTCCCCGCATGACGGGGATGATCCTCGATGGAAAAGTGCGTGATGATGGATAAGAGGATGTTCCCCGCATGACGGGGATGATCCCGGGAGGGAAAGATCAGGGATCTGGAGCGTCAGATGTTCCCCGCATGACGGGGATGATCCGCTTTGGATCTGATGGATGATCAGGGAGTTGATATGTTCCCCGCATGACGGGGATGATCCCGGACTGGCCGGGTCTTCGGATGGTGGCAACACATGTTCCCCGCATGACGGGGATGATCCCGGACTGGCCGGGTCTTCGGATGGTGGCAACACATGTTCCCCGCATGACGGGGATGATCCCGGCTAACTGGACCACAACAAAAGCATCTGGAAATGTTCCCCGCATGACGGGGATGATCCTGGCTGGAAAGACCGTGTCTATGCCGGCCGTTGATGTTCCCCGCATGACGGGGATGATCCTTGAAAAGCTAAAGAAAGCCAATTCCGACATTGATGTTCCCCGCATGACGGGGATGATCCTGCGATTATCGATCAGGATTCGTTCATGGATCTATGTTCCCCGCATGACGGGGATGATCCCGTTCCATCTGGTCTTTTCACGGCCCATTTGCGATGTTCCCCGCATGACGGGGATGATCCCATCGTTGATTGATCCATAACACTCTTCGAGCAATGTTCCCCGCATGACGGGGATGATCCTCAGATCGCCCAGCAGGGAGCCGATATCGTGGTATGTTCCCCGCATGACGGGGATGATCCTGCAACAAGTCAGAAATGACATCTGATGGAGAGATGTTCCCCGCATGACGGGGATGATCCATCAAGACCTCATCTGCGCTGTTCTGAATTGCGATGTTCCCCGCATGACGGGGATGATCCCAATCCGTCTTATCAACGGATATGTGCTTAAAAATGTTCCCCGCATGACGGGGATGATCCCGGATACTCCCGGCCTTTGCGGTCCCACACCAGATGTTCCCCGCATGACGGGGATGATCCTACCGATCCGCTGGCCGAAAGCAGCCATAGATAATGTTCCCCGCATGACGGGGATGATCCGTCGACAAGTAATATCCAATCTAACACGACATTATGTTCCCCGCATGACGGGGATGATCCTATCAAAGGACGCAATATCGACTTCCTGACTTAATGTTCCCCGCATGACGGGGATGATCCTAGATCCTCGCGGCTTTCCTTTCTTGATGATTAATGTTCCCCGCATGACGGGGATGATCCGGTGTTCAGAGTGAAGAATGTTCGCAAGCCTGAATGTTCCCCGCATGACGGGGATGATCCTTGGTGAGGAGTATATTATATGAAATACCCGAAATGTTCCCCGCATGACGGGGATGATCCCCCTTTATATAACCTCTTAAATAAACAGTCTGGATGTTCCCCGCATGACGGGGATGATCCTTAGTCGAAAATATCGCATTAGGCATTGCCGACATGTTCCCCGCATGACGGGGATGATCCCCCGCCTTCAGGCGCTTCGTGCGTACCTGTTGAATGTTCCCCGCATGACGGGGATGATCCTGGACAGCTTGTGGTGCAGTTCTTGCAATCGAAATGTTCCCCGCATGACGGGGATGATCCCTCATTCATCCATTTGGTTTGCGGTTAAGAGAGATGTTCCCCGCATGACGGGGATGATCCTCAGAGGCGTCTATGTCTTCTCCTATGCGCTTGATGTTCCCCGCATGACGGGGATGATCCTGTCACGGCCGAAATTCAGGCGATGGGGAAGCAATGTTCCCCGCATGACGGGGATGATCCTGCGGCAATCGCAATCCGGATCGGCGTCATGCCATGTTCCCCGCATGACGGGGATGATCCTCGAAAACCTGACAGGGAAGCAGCTGCAGGGGTATGTTCCCCGCATGACGGGGATGATCCTAGATATCGCTCGCAAGGCAAAAATCATGATTGATGTTCCCCGCATGACGGGGATGATCCTTGCAGTGGCGATCTGTGGCGCTATCGGACCAAATGTTCCCCGCATGACGGGGATGATCCCCAACATTGACAAACTGCGTGTTCGCTACCCGGATGTTCCCCGCATGACGGTGATGATCCTGAATCTTTTCTCGTTTTCGTCGTTAAGGTCCGATGTTCCCCGCATGACGGGGATGATCCCCTGAAGATAATCTTTGGCAAGAGCATCTATCTATGTTCCCCCCATGACGGGGATGATCCCCTGAAGATAATCTTTGGCAAGAGCATCTATCTATGTTCCCCCCATGACGGGGATGATCCCGGGACTGTGCTGTCCATCGTTCCAACTCTCACATGTTCCCCGCATGACGGGGATGATCTGATCGTGCCTGGATTTGCGATTTGAAAGGCAGACATGTTCCCCGCATGACGGGGATGATTCCCATCGCTGGCCATGCTGGTGGAGTGACACTGGATGTTCCCCGCATGACGAGGATGATCCCCACTGACTGACATCATTGATGACCTTTGCTCCATGTTCCCCGCATGACGGGGATGATCCCCGGTTTCCCAATTTGTCATTGCGTAGTCGATGATGTTCCCCCCCATGACGGGGATGATCCCGGGACTGTGCTGTCCATCGTTCCAACTCTCACATGTTCCCCGCATGACGGGGATGATCCTCCGACGCTCTTTCGCCGATGGATGGCGATCGCATGTTCCCCGCATGACGGGGATGATCCTGATTGGTGAAATCTGCGTCAGCAAGGTCTCAAATGTTCCCCGCATGACGGGGATGATCCGTACCCCTGTTATGTTCCCCGCATGACGGGGATGATCCTTTAAATCCCTCATGCACCTTGTAGATGATGTGATGTTCCCCGCATGACGGGGATGATCCCATCTGCAGCTGTATCCTTGATACTGTTCCAGGATGTTCCCCGCATGACGGGGATGATCCTAAAGTCGGAGTAAATGCTAACATTGCTTCCCCATGTTCCCCGCATGACGGGGATGATCCAGATTCGCTCCTGCGCGTGTAGGGATAGCTCGAATGTTTCCCGCATGACGGGGATGATCCTGTCGCGTCTCGGTTGGGGTGCGTGGATTGAAAGTGTTCCCCGCATAGTCGGGGATTATCCCAAGGGATCTAGCATCCTAACTATTTGCCCAGGGTACATTGGTCGATTTTCTAGTATAGCTATGCTTTTTGTCGTAGGTTCATATGATATCTGGATGCTCCAAAGGTAATGAAATAAGACAAGTCCCGAGGTGGAAGTTTTTTCCGCCTCGGGACTTGCAGCTTTTGTTGGTCTCTTGAAAGAAATTGGATACAGTTAGATCTTTCCAGGTACCATAGACAAGGAAATTCGCTTACGGCGAACATCGGTATCGACAACGTATACCGTAACAATCTGGCCTGTATGTACGACCTCATTCGGGTCTTTGACAAACTTATTTGATAGACGAGAAATATGCACGAGTCCATCTTCATGTAATCCGATATCCACAAAAGCACCAAAAGAGGTGACATTGCGAACGGTGCCCTGAAGTTCCATGCCTGGGGTGAGATCTTCGATTTCGAGGATTCCTTTTTTCAGAATTGGTCCATCCAAAGAATCTCGCGGATCGAGACCAGGACTTTCCAGTTCTTTGATGATATCTGCAACTGTATAGGTATCACTATTCAACTTTTTTGCCATCTGTCTGGGATCGACTTTTTGGATTTTTGCTTTAAAGGCTTGGGTGTGCAGATCGGCCAGTGAGAGATGGGATTGTTCCAATAGTTTCTCGGTCAGCTCATAACTCTCAGGGTGGATTCCGGTGTTGTCGAGCGGGTTTTGCCCACCAGGGATGCGCAAAAAGCCAATACTCTGTTCATAGATCTGGGCAGAGAAAAGATCTTTGAGCTGTTCACGGCTATTAAATGGTTTCAGTCCTCTGGCTTTCAGGATTTTATTGATCTGGGGCTTTTTAAGACCAGAGATATGGCGCAGGAGTGCTGGGGATGCGATGTTGACGTTCACTCCAACCTGGTTGACCGCTTTGTCGGTGACAAAATCTAGAGCCTCTTTCAGCTGCTTTTGAGGGACGTCATGCTGGTACATTCCTACTCCGAGTGATTGAGGATCGATCTTTACCAATTCAGACAGCGGATCCTGGACTCTTCGACCAATCGAAATGGCAGAGCGCTTTTCGACTGGTAAATCCGGGAACTCTTCTTTGGCCAGTTCACTAGCGGAGTAGACCGATGCTCCGGCTTCAGATCCAATGAGATAAGAGATATCTGGATATTCCTTAAGCAGATCAGTAATCAAATCGATCGACTCACGGCTTGCAGTACCATTTCCAATCACGATAACAGTTGGATGATATTGATTAATCAAAGATCGAGTCTCTTTGACAGCGGCTTGGTATGCCGGAGAATCAGTTTGTGGCTTTTTGCCTTTGCTAACAAATTTAAAGGGATAGACTACCGTTGTATCGAGCAATTCGCCGGCTGATCCAAGAACTGCAAGCTTGCAGCCATTTACATAGCCAGGGTCCCACGATAACATTACCTGGCCTTTGAGCGGTCTAGCCATCAGAAGGTGTTCGAGGTTGGCCGCAAAACCTTTGATTGCATCCTCATAGGCTTTTTCCCGCAAAGTAGAGCGGATCTCACGTTTGATGCTGGGCAGCATTAAGCGGATTAACGCATCGTGGATAACCGTTTCCAGATAATCATGAGATGGCGAATTGCGTTTGAGCAGCTTCCGTTGGATCATTTGTTCAAGTTTTTCATTGTCGCTTGTTAAAGTAACTGTTAATACCTTTTCTTTTTCACCACGGTCCAATGCAAGCAGCCGATGGCTGGGCAGCTTACTGAGCGGATTGGAAAAATCGTAGTATTGCTCGTATACACCCTGGGGATCTTCAGCATCTTTTTTAAGAGAGCTGCTGATGCTTTCATATTTAAGCAGGTTATCGCGGATCATGGAGCGGATATCGGCCATGTCGCTGATCTTTTCGGCGAGGATATAGCCGGCCTGTTCAAGGCCTTCTTCGTCCGCCAAAGTCCTTGGATCATATTTCTGTTCCCAGATTTTATCTGCCAGAGGGCCGAATCCTTTGGCAATGGCTTCGCTGGCTTTGGTTTTCCGTTTTTCTTTGTAAGGCCGATAAATTTCTTCAAGCGATGCAAGCGTTTCGGCACCAAGGATCGATGATTTCAGCTCCTTTGTCAGGAGCTTTTTCTCCTCCAGAATTTGCAGGATAGATTCTTTTCTTTCTTGCAGGGAGTTTTGATACTTCCAGGTTTGTTCGATAGCCCGAAGCTGGTCCTCATCAAGATTGCCGGTCTGGTCTTTTCGATATCTGGCGATAAATGGGATGGTCGCTCCCTCGTTTAAAAGGTCGAGAGCGTGCTGCACCTGAGACGGTTTCAGGGAGAGTGCTTTTGAGATATTATCAATCATTGTCATAAGCCTAGTGTAGGTTTTAAGGCGATGAGAATCAAATAACTGCTGGCAATTATCATGGGGACCCCGTCCGGGATTTAGGCGTGTTCACCTTTTGACAGACAAAATGGATGTGCTTATAATTGGGGCAATGATGCTGATGAGGCCAAGACTTTCGGAATTTGGATCCAGAAAGAAGAGCGGGTGATGCGAGCTCTTTGAAGAATCCGTCAGTTACTCCCTCGGAATCGCCCCTGAAAAGGAGTGCCGTATTGCTGCGTTAAAGCATTTGAGAGCAGATTCCAGATCGATAATTGGAGTCTGAATTAAGGTGGTACCGCGCGTTAGCGTCCTTAGGGACTCTGGCGCTTTTTTTATTGGAAAATGCGCCTTGGTCCACGCAGCCGTGCGTGGCTGCAACAAAATTTATATGAGCCCTATTTTATTGAGCCCTATTATATATAGAAAGGATAATTGTATGGAACTTGTTAATATTCTTGAAGATGAACATCTTTCTACTCTGAACCATTCAGCTGCCCATCTGTTGGCGCAGGCGGTTAAACATCTTTATCCCCAGGCAAAATTCTGGGTAGGTCCTGTTATTTCGGACGGTTTCTATTACGATATGGACCTTGGTGATGTAAACCTGACAGATGCAGATCTGGAAAAGATCGAAAAAGAAATGAAGAAGATTGCCAAGGATGGCAAACGGATCGTGCGTCGCGAAGTTTCTAAAGAAGAAGCTCGCGAAATGTTTAAGGACGATTTATATAAGGAAGATCTGATTGACGGTCTGGAAGATGGAAAAATTACTGTCTACAGTCAGGGGGATTTCACGGATCTTTGCCGCGGACCGCACGTTGATTCGGTTAAAGAACTGAAGCATGTTAAACTGCTGAAACATTCCGGTGCCTACTGGAAAGGCGATAAGAACAATAAAATGCTGCAGCGCGTCTACGGTATTGCTTTTGACACAAAAGAAGACCTTGACTCTTATCTGGCTGCCCTGGAAGAAGCAAAAAAACGCGACCACAAGAAACTTGGCCGTGAAATGAACCTGTTTACCATTTCTGAATACGCTCCGGGTATGCCAATCTTCCTGCCAGATGGCATGATCCTGAGAAATCTGCTGGAAAACTACTGGTACGATACGCATACAAAACACGGTTATAAATTCATTAAGACTCCAATTATCATGTCCCGTGAACTGTGGGAGCGTTCCGGCCACTGGGATCACTACAAGCAGAACATGTACACAACAAAAGTGGATGACCGCGACTTTGCGATCAAACCAATGAACTGCCCAGGTGCTCTGCTGGTTTATAACAATGACCTGCACTCCTATAAAGATCTGCCACTGCGTGTCGGTGAATTAGGTCAGGTACATCGCCATGAAGCGTCTGGTGCTTTAAATGGCTTATTCCGTGTTCGTACGTTTACGCAGGATGATGCCCATATCTTCCTGACTCCTGATCAGATTGAATCCGAAGTTAAAGAAGTTCTGAATCTGATTGATGAAATGTATGGCGTGTTTGGCCTGCCTTATTCCATTGAGCTTTCAACTCGTCCAGAAAAAGACTACATTGGTACGATCGAAATCTGGGATCAGTCGGAAAAAGCCCTTGCGGAAGCATGCCGTGCTGCAGGTAAAGATTTCGTCATTAACCCAGGCGATGGTGCATTCTATGGCCCAAAACTGGATATCCATATTAAAGACTCTTTAGGCCGTGACTGGCAGTGTGGAACCATCCAGCTGGATATGAACTTACCAGAACGTTTCGAATGCACATATGTCGATGCAGATGGATCAAGAAAAACACCATTAATGCTTCACCGCGTTGTTTATGGTTCCATTGAGCGCTTTATCGGTATCCTGATCGAGCACTTTGGTGGTCATTTCCCTCTGTGGCTCGCTCCTCGCCAGATCGTGATCATCCCAGTTCATCAGGAAAAGCACCTCGAGTATGCTAATAAAGTAGCCAGTGCTCTTGAAGAGATGGGTATGCGTGTAAACGTTGACGATCGCAACGAAAAGTTAGGTTACCGCATTCGTGAAGCTCAGATGAAAAAGATTCCTTACCAGATTGTTGTCGGTGACCATGATATTGAAAATGGTACAGTCAATGTCCGTAAATCTGGATCGAAAGACGCCATCACCATGCCGCTGGGTGAGGCTCTGGCTAAATTCAAGAAAGAGGTAGATGATAAATGTCTTTTCGTCATGGATTAAAATGGCTGGCAGCCGCAGGGCTGAGTCTGGCCATGGCCGGATGCAGTGCATCGTCGGCCACAAGTGAATCAAGTGTTTCTTCCGTCAACCCCGCTGAATCCGGTCTGGATCAGGCTGAAGAGCTTGCGGGAGATAAACTCTCTGTTCTCTGCCCAACTGGCGCTCCGGCTCTGGCCAGCTTAGGTCTGGCCGATGCAGGTGCAGCGGTTGAGTATGTAGATGGTCAGGATCTGCTGGTCAGCGAGCTTTCAAAGACCGATGGTTATGACATGATCATCGCTCCTGTCAATGTAGGGATTAAAACCTGGAAAGATGCTGGAGCTTATCAGCTTGATGGCATTCTGACATGGGGCAACTTATATGTTGTAAGCCCAGATGAGAACTGGAACGAATCTGGTAAAACCATCGCTTTATTTGGTGAGCAGGCTGTTCCAGGCATGGTCTTCACTGATCTGTATCCAGAGTGCCAGGCAAACATGGAATTCTATCCTTCCGTATCTGAGGCTTCGGCTGCTTTAGTAGCCGGCAAAGCAGATTCGGCAATGCTTGCTCAGCCAGCCGCTGCTGGTGCAATTGCCAAAGCCAGCCAGGATGGCACGACTCTTTCTGTCGTTGATGACCTCCAGACTGCCTGGCAGGATGCCCACGAAAGCGATCAGAAAGGCTACCCACAGGCTGCTCTGTTTGTCAAGAAAGGCAAAGCCGAAGAATATGCTTCTCAGATTGACGCTCTGAAGACGTATATTGAAAATGCAACTCCAGAAAAAATCGAACAAGCCGTCGATGCCTATGGTGCTGAACAGCTCGGCGTACCAAATGCAAAACTGGCTGCTTCGACATGGGATGCGCAGAACATTCACTATGTTCCAGCCAAAGACTGCAAAGAAGATCTGCAGAAATTCCTCGATGTCTTCTCGATCCAGATTCCAGATGGCATCATCGTCGAATAGTCTGTCTTTGTTAGAGGAATAGTCAGTCATTTCAAGCCTTTGTGGCGCGTCTGTTTTGTTAGACTGAGGATACGAACGGCGAATGCCAAAAGGAGACTCCTAATGCTGACAGAAGAACAGGCCCACATTCAGTGGCTGAAAGACAAAGCACAGTCGCTTGGACTGACATTTGATCAATATATGTTATTTCTGATTTTCGAAAGCCTCGACCATTCTCCCGCAATCAATACTGAGCCTTTAAGCCGGGCTCCATGGATGAATGGCTACGTCAATCAGGATGAAAATCCAGGATCTGGCCTCTAAAAAATCGAAAAAGAACAAAAATGGTTATTTAGCGCGACGTTTTCGGAAATTCCGCTATAATTAAAGATGTCCCAAGTGTGTTGTAATAAATATTTTCATAACAGCAAAAAGAGAAGAACTGAAGCTGGTTTCAGTCTCTTCTCTTTTTGTTTGCCCGCATATTGGCTCCACTTTGATCGCAAAGATTGATTTCCCCCAAAAAAAGCAGTAAAGAAATTAGAGCAGGGAAGCGATGGCCGAAAACAATGAAATCCAGCCATCGACTAACTCGGAGATCCCTGTATAGTCACATACCCGCACACGCATAATGGAGGTCCGCATGAAAAAAGTCTGGATTGCAACCGGAAATACGCATAAAAAAGATGAATTTGCCGCCATGCTCGGCGACGATATTCAGGTTCTGACTTTAAAAGATCTTGAACCAGGTCTGGAACCCGAAATTAACGAAGATGGAAAAACCTTTGAAGAAAACGCCCTGATTAAAGCCCGTGCTCTTCATAATATTGTTCACGAAGCTGTGATGTCCGACGATTCCGGTCTGGAAGTGGATGCCCTGGACAAAAAGCCCGGCATTTACTCCGCCCGCTTCATGGGCGAAGATACAAGTTACGATGTTAAAAACCAGGCCATTCTGGATGCCTTAAAGGATAAAGATGACCGCACGGCCCGATTTGTCTGTGCCATTGCCTGGATTGAAGCCGATGGTACCGAACATGTCTATCGCGGCACCATGGAAGGCAAGATTCACGATAAGATCGAAGGCGCCAACGGATTTGGCTACGATCCAATCTTCTATTACCCGCCTTTTAAAACCACCAGTGCCAACGTGACCCCTGAGGTGAAAAACTCCGCCAGCCATCGCCACAACGCCCTGATGAAACTGATGAAGGACTGGAAAAACTTATGATTCATGTTGTTTTATACGAGCCGGAAATTCCAGCCAATACAGGCAACATTATTCGCACCTGCATGGCCTCAGGCTCCCGTTTACATTTGATCGAGCCGCTTGGCTTCAGTTTTGATGACAAATACCTGCGCCGCTCTTCGATGGATTACATCAAAGAAGCCGATCTGCATATCCATAAAAACTGGGAAGAATTTCGCAAAGCCAATCCGGATGGAAAATTCTTCTTTATGACTCGCTACGGCAAGAAAGCCCCAGCTGAATTCGATTTCTCGGATCCAGATCAGGAATACTATTTCGTTCTGGGCAAGGAAAGCACCGGCATCGATAAACATATCCTCAAAGAACATCTCGATACCTGCATGCGTTTGCCGATGAAAGCCAATGCCCGCAGCCTGAATCTGTCCAACTGCGCTGCCATTCTGGTCTACGAAGCCCTTCGCCAGCAAAACTACCCAGGCCTCAGCCGGGTCGAAGTCCTCAAAGGCGAAGACTTCCTGGAAACTTTCCCGGACTAAGTCCTGCATAAATTTGAGCAGGACTGCCTAAGCTGACCTGCACTATCTAAACAGTTGTCAGACCAGTATCCGGTGACACACGTATAGTTCACACTGACACCGGCAGTCAAAGTCGACATAGAGCAGGTGGATTAGGTCTGGAGAATATAGATATAGGCATAGATATAGATATAGATATAGATATAGATTCATATATAAATATGGAACCAGTCCGGCTGCTTCTGTCTGGTTCCTGAATTCATCTATCCATATATAAGGATCCATATAAAATCCACCAATCAATATATAAGTGCTTATCAATATATACCTGCTATATAACTGCCTATCAATATATAAATAGACCTGGGTTCGTATCTTGATCGATATGGACCCAGGTTTTTGTTTGGTTCTCACAATGGATTGTTAAGCTGCCCGTTCTTCGTCACATAGGGCTGGTAGACGGAGGGGCTGTCTGTTCTTCAACGAAGGGAGAGTTGTGAAGAGAACCTGTGAAGAATGCCTGTTAAGAATTATGGATCGCCGGAACATTCTTCTTGCGAAAGTCTGCGGACGTTCTTTCTGGTTTCTTTCGTTTGTCTTCATAAATCTGTAAGCACTTTCGAAATGGCTGGAATCCAGTAAAATTCCCTGTTCACCCCTGAAGATGGTTAAACTATCGCATCGAAGATAAAAATCCCGGACTGAGGCGATTCGATCATATCTTTTTGAGCGATATTTGAAAAACTGCGGTATCCACAACAGTTGTTTGTGTAACAAAAACGAGTTTTCTTTGCAAAAACGGTGCTGGAAAACAGCTGAAAAGCTCATTTTTCGTTGACAAACAGCGTTTTCAGCCCTACAAGAAAACAAACCTAAAAATGAGGATATCTCACATAAAATCCCAAAAATAAAAAAGCAGCCCTTTAAGTAAAGGACTATTTTCAAAAAATGGCCATATAAATTCTTAAGAAATTCGAAAGAAATTTTTTGCAAATTTTGCCTTCAAAAAAAAGTCGTGTTATCCTAGCTGTGTTCGATAAAGAAGGGAGATACCGAATGAATTTTGTTGAAAAACACAGTAAACTCCTCGCAGTTACTTTATGTCTTTGTGCATTTGGTCCAGTGCTTTCTACGGTTCACGCCTATGAAGTTCAGCCTGGCTGGCATGAAGACGGAGCAACAAGCTACTATATTCTGGACAATCATCAGAAAGCAAAAGGCCTGACAGAAATCGATGGCAAAAAATATTACTTTGGAAGCGACGGTTCCATGCAGACTGGCTGGGCCAATATCGAAAATACAACTTACTATTTCGATAACTCTGGCGAAGCATTAACTGGTAAGTCTGAAATTCAGGGGGTTACCTATAACTTCCAGGAAACAGGAACTCTCGAATCCGGCTGGAATGAAGATGGTTCCTATAACAATGAAAAAGGCTTCAAAGTTGCTAACGCCTGGGTCAACGATGACTCCGGTAAATCCTACCTGGATGAAAACGGCAATCCTGTGAAATCTACTTTCGCAGAAATCGAAGGAAGCCGTTACTACTTCAATGATGAAGGAAAAGCCGCTGTCGGCACAGTTGATGTGGATGGCACGACTTATTACACTGACGACCAGGGCATCGTAAGAACTGGCTGGCAGAATGAAAATGGAGCAACCACTTACTACAATGAAGACGGTTCGCTCAACACAGATGCATACCGCGACATCGATGGTCAGACTTATGCCTTCAACGATGACGGCACACTGATGACCGGTGGTGAACGCGATGGTTATTCCATCGATGAAACTGGCGTAATCTCCATTGCTCCAGTTCAGGAAGAAACAGCACCTGAAGTAACCCCAGCACCTGTTCCTGAAACTCCAGCTCCTGAAACAACAGTGGAAGACACACTGCCAACTCCAGAAGCCGAAGTTCCAGTTCCAGATTACACAGATGTTGAAGAAGATGGATATGTAGACGACTACTACGAAGAATACATTCCAGATCCAACACCTGAAGTTGTAGAACCATCTGTTGATGTGTACTACCCAGAAGAACAGGCTCCAATTGAAGTTCCTGTTGAACAGGCACCTGTAGAAGTTCCTGTTGAACAGGCTCCAGTTGAAGTTCCTGTTGAACAGGCTCCAGTTGAAGTTCCAGTAGAAACACCTTCCTACGATAAAGCAAGCACAATCATTGCTGCCGCATTATCCCAGATCGGTGTGAACCAGGACTGCACCATGTTAGTTACAAACTCTCTGGCTGCTGCCGGAATCAGCTTCCATGGCTGGCCTGAAGACTATGCTGCCCTTGGTGACTGGACAAGCAACCCAGTTCCAGGTGACATCATTATCTACTCTGGACACGTTGCTGTATATGCAGGTGATGGCATGGCTGTACACGGTGGATGGAACGGTTACACAACCGCAATGTTCTCCGTAAACTGCTCCAGTGCTTTAATCGGATATATTCACGTTCGTTAATTGATGAAATCAACAAGAAGCCGCAAGGCTTCTTGTTTTTACGTTATGCAAGCCCTCAAATCAGCCCTCCTGCGGCCTTATGATCCATAAAATGTTTCAGGGTGAAGAATTAGACATCCTTTCACAAAATGGCCTTTGCGGGGCTTTTGTGAGCCTTTTGAGCCTGCTGGGATTCGAAGTGCTTTTTATCTGTCCTGATCGGTCACTTTTGGGCAATGATATCTGGTCAGAAAGATGAATCAGGCAGGCCTGATCTGGGCAGAATCTGATAGCATCTGCCAAAGAGATCGATGTCTCGACAGGGAAGAGTTTTACTTCTTCAAAAAGGAGCGAGTTCTTCGAAAAGAACAGAGCGGTCAGAGAGTACGGGCAGCCAGAGAATGATAAGTGTATGACATAAGGTAGAGAGGCTGGCCGCAATCCTGATTGGATTGATCAGGCGGTGTGGATGTATGCCTGTAGATAAGGGGTAAGTAACGTTACATTCAGTATGACAGAAATAACATTTAAATTCTGAAACCACGCCCACATACTGGCAATCTTTTCCCATCCGCTCCCTCACGACCCAGATCGGCCTGATTTCAGGGCTTTTTATTCCACTGGTCTGCGTGTACCAGAGTATGAAGGGATCTAATCGTTCGACTTGCTGTCGTGGGTTTTGTTCAATGAGATCCACTATTTTCATCCGCTTTTTGACCCGCGTTCTGCCTCCTTTTTACGCTTTGCTTTTCCTCCAGAAATCGAATTTGATTTTCACTTTTTCTGGAACCAGAGGACATAAGAGTCGGACGATGAATTAGACTGCTGAAACTGATAAGATAGGAAACGGACGATCAGAAAGGCTGATCGCATCCGCAATAGAACCATGAAAGAAATCAAAACAGAAAAATTTACTGAAAATTCGATAAGCATCCGCTGGTTTGCTCCTTTAAAAAAGGAAAGCATCACCGCGTGGAACCTGCTTAACTTAATGTTATCGGGTCGTACTGAAAAATACGATACCCGTGAAAAAGTCTCCAAAGCTGCTTCTCATGCCTATGGCCTGCGCAATGGGTATGGTCTGATGGGCTATGGCGACAAACTGATGATTGAATACCGTATTTCCTGGATTCGTACGGATCTGATTGATGATCCCAACTATCCCGAGGAAGTGCTGACGATGATGGATCAGGTGCTCAATCATCCAGTCTTCAAAGAAGAACATCTCAAAGAAGCCAAATATCTGCTCTCCAACCGCCTGAGCCAGCTGGCTCAGGACCCGGATTCGCGGGCATTACAGGAAGCTATGGCTGCCGCCGGCAAAGGAACCAAACTGGAAATCCGCATGCAGGGCTATCTTGAAGATCTTGACTCCATCACACTCGACCAGATTAAAGAGCTGTATGCTTCTTTGAAAGAACTTCCGCAGGAAACAATGGTTGTCGGCGTCCTGTCGGATTCTGTCCGGGAGTATCTGGAAGCCAATTATCCCGGTCAGCCCCTGCAAACCACATGGCGTGCGTTAAAAGCGTCCTCCAACCCACCTGAAATCCGTCTGGAAAAAGAAATCTCGCAAAGCTCGCTCGTTCAGATTTATGAAACCGGCATTCTTCCTCAGGATCCAGAGTACTTTGCGCTCATTGTCCTGAACGCCTTGCTTGGCAGCAGTTCGGTTTCCTTATTGTTCGAGATCATCCGTGAACAGCATTCTTACTGTTACTCCATTTCCAGCTCCATGATCCGCTTTGACGGTGTGCTGGTCATCTCAACCGGAACCGATCGGGATCATCTCGATGGCGTCAAGAAACTGATCGCTCAGATCATTGAAGATGTTCGCACGATGAACTATTCCGAAGAAACCTTTGAAACGGTCAAAGGCGAAATCTGTGACAACATGGCCGGGCAGAAAGACGCCCCGCTCGGTATGGTGGAACAGGAATTCTTAAACGAAATCCTCAACCGCCCGATGAGTGTGGAAACCATCATGGAACGCGTGATGGCCGTGACTCGTGAAGATGTTGCCCGTGCTGCCGCCAAGCTCAAACTTGCGGCCAGCGCGGAACTGGTTCAAAAGGAGGTCGAAGTCGATGAGTAAACGATTACCACTCGAACGTCAGATCAGAACGTTATCCAATGGAATGAAAGTCATCCTGATTCATAAGGAAGACTTTTCCAAATCCCTGTTCATGATCGGCATTCCGGCTGGAGGAACCAACATTACCGACCAGATCAATGGCCAGATCATCAAACACCCAATGGGTTGTGCCCACTATCTCGAACACCAGATGTTCCGCCTCAATGGCGAAGATGTCACGTATCCCCTGGCAAGAGTCCGCGCCAAGACCAATGCCTGCACAAGCTATGACGAAACCTGTTACTACGTCTGGACGAATGCGGATCCCTTTGAACCCTTAAAACTTCTGATCGACTTTGTTCAGAATCTTGAAATTTCAGATGAGAGCGTCAACAAGGAAAAGGGAATCATTTTAAGTGAATACTCCCAATACGAGCAGGAGCCGGAATCCAGACTGCTCAACGAGACCTTCAAATCACTCTATGTCAATCACCCGATGCGGGAAGATATTCTTGGCCGTCCGGAAGATATTTCCAACATGACCGCAAAACATCTTCAGGATTTCTATACCACCTGGTATGATCCGGCGCAGATTGTTCTGGTCGGAATCACCGGTCATGATCTGGAGCCAATCTTTGAATGCATCGAAGAAAAAGAAGCCAACTATCCTTCTTCCTTTGCGCCGGATTCGCAGATCGAACGCGTTCTTCCTGAAGAACCCAAAGAAGTTCTGCGCAAAGAATTCATCCTGCCCATGGATGTCGATCTCAACTATGTCTGCCTGGGTGTCAAATTCAATCCCTGCCGCAAAGACGGTCAGCAGATTGTCCGTGATGATTACATGTTGAATCTCTGGCTCAATGGCATGTTTGGGTCCATGAACCCTCAGTTTCAGACATGGCTGGACACGCATCTGATCGGCGGCATGAGCGGGGCAGAGGGTGATCTCAACCGCGACCATGGCTACATTCTCATATACGCCCAGAGTGAAGATCCAAGAGCCTATATCCAGGCCATGGAAGAAGTGCTCAAAAAGAAAGAACCGCTCAGTCAGGATGTCTTTGACAGCCTGCTCATCCGCGAAAAAGCCTCGTCCATCCGTCTGGCTGACCGCTTTGAGGCTCTGGCTTTCCAGAGTGTCGAAGGTCATTTTGAAGGCTTTGATCCTTTAAAAGATCTTGAAGTCCTCGACAGCATCACTCTTGATGACGTCACTGACTTTATCAACAGCCTCGACTTCTCGCACATCAGCCATACGATCATCCATCCGCTCAAAGCTGATTTCAGTCTGGATTCATCTGCTGAATTGGAATCTGAATCGGAAGCCGACTAGACCCTGTCGAGTCGTCCATCCCAAAACCAGGAGCTCCATTCAGAAACCAGTCGGTCCACCCCGACCAGCAGCCAGCCCCCAAACGATCTCAGCCCCATTCTCTTTGGCCAAAACGCCACAGGGAATGGGGCCTTTTTGTCGGTCGAAGATCCATGATCCAATCCAAAAACCGCATAAGTGAGCGATGAAATATTGAGGCCAGACTTTCCGTTCGCCTCAATTCCGGCAGCCAATTCCATCGCTCAATTTTGATACTCAATTCTGATACTTAACTCCGGTACTCAATGCCCTGACAGCCTCTTTTTCAAATGTGAAGAAAACTCGAAGCGGATTCTTTCTATCTGATGATAAATTCGAAAAAGAATCGATTTATCAGGCGGATTTCCCCTGATAAATCCAAAAATTCAATCATTTATCATCAGATAGCGGATTTGGTCAATTTCAGCATCCCGCATAGACTGAAGCCAGATATGAGAAGAGCTTCAAAAGAAAGGAGAGACTATGAATCAGTTCTACCTGGTGGGCAGAATCGCTGCACTGCCCCAGCTGCAGACAAATCCGGCCGGCTGGAAAACCTGCAACATCCTGCTGGATGTGGAGCGTCCGTTTGCGAACAGCCACGGCAGCTATGAAAGTGATCTGCTTTCCATCGAAGTCTGGCGCGGGGCAGCGGAAACTCTATGCGCCACCGCCCAGATCGGCAGCTGGGTCACCATCCGGGGCCGGATCATGACCAACCGAAACAAGTATGAAAAGGAGGGAAAACGCATTTATAACCTGGTTGCCGAAAAGATCGAGTACATTCACTGTCCCTGATCGGACAAAACCACACCTGCTTCTTCCACGAGATTTCCATGAGACTCCATCAGATCCCATGAGACTTCATAAGCCCTCACAAGACCCATGGAATATGGAGGAAGAAAAGTCTGGAAACTCCCCCATATGTGTAAGTGATGTGTAAGTGAACTGTATCTTTTGAAAAAGCAAAGCGAAAAAAGAGAATCAAAAAGTCCGTTTCTTCCAGACGGACTTTTTTGCGCAAAAAGAGCAGGAATCTTCTCATAAGCACAGATCAATAAAGCGGACCAGTAAAAATGAAAAGCATGGTGATGCAAAAAGCAGAACAAAAAGAAGTCCCGGAAGGATAAAAAACAGCACAAAAAAAGAACTGCCCGAGGGCAGTTCTGAACTGGCTGAACTTATCTGTTGTAGTACTCAACGACGAGCAGTTCATTGATTGGCTGATCTTTGAACAGTTCGTTACGTTCTGGGTAACGTACGTATTTACCTTTTCTTGCGTCCTTATCAACTTCTACGAAGTCAACAGTAGCAGCAGCGGCTTCAAGAGCATCTGCGATGAAGGATTTATTTTTATCTTTTTCAGCAACTTCGATGATGGATCCTGGTTTAACAGCAACGGATGGGATATCCACTTTCTTGCCATCAACGAGGATGTGACCATGGTTAACGAGCTGACGGGCAGCGCGGCGAGTTGGAGCGAAGCCCATACGATAAACGAGGTTGTCCAGACGGCTTTCGAGCATTACCAGGAAGTTTTCACCAGCAGCGCCTTCTTTACGGCTGGCTTTTTCGAATAAGTTCGCAAACTGTTTTTCAGAAAGCTGATAAACGTTACGAATTCTCTGTTTTTCCTGTTTCTGGATACCGTAGTTAGTCAGTTTTACGCGACGTGTTTTTCCATGCTGACCTGGAGCATATGGACGTCTAGCGAGCTCCTTGCCTGTTTCTGATACAGAGAAGTTCAGACGGCGGGAGACTTTCCAGGTAGAACCTGTGTTACGAGACATGTATTTTTTCCTCCTATTGTCTTTAGACAAAAACAATAACGGGATACAAATCTCCGCTGCGGGTGCATCAGACGATGTTTTCTACAGCCAGCTTACTGTTACTCACATCTCTTACGCTGCTGCGCCTTGGCCGCGGCTTTGTATGCTGTTAATTATTCATGCCGAACTAGCATATCAAAATTAAAGGGCAATGACAACTGGATCATCCAGAGGAATTGTGTTAGTTGGTGTAACTCTGACGGTTTGAGTATGGGACAAATTGGAACAGGGAAGAAAAGCAAGATGGTGAAGGGAAAAGATGGGAATCGAAGAAGACAAAGATGCTGAAAGAGCAAAAGGCTGCAAATGAAGCCAGATCAGGGAAGAGATGTTGAGGGAAATACGGTCAGCTCAGAGAAGAGAAGTCCAGGGAGATCTGGTCAGATTGAAAGATCATCCTCTCAATTTTTTTGCGTGGGGATCTGCAAAAAATCTAGTAAAAGGATCTTTTCACTATCACCAGGCCATAAAAGACGGGCAGAAAGCCGAAAAGTCTCGCAGATCTGGCAGTAATTCAGGCGGGATTGCCATAAGCCTGATCTATAATGGAATTATCATCCAAACTCTGGCCAGGGCAGTTTTATGCTTATGGCCGTTTTGGCACGATAAGAGTCACCCATTGTTCTGCCACACTGACGCAGAATAAAGAATCACTGTATGTAAAGCAGAAAGCCGCTTTCAAAATGCATTACACATAACTGTTGTGTGCAAAGAAAATCGCGTTTGTTATAATGAGAACCGAATGCAAGGGGGATGCTATATGCAAGATGCCTGGAACCAGTTTGTAGACTGGTGTAAGACGATATACACATATGTAACAAATCATGTGCCAATGGACGTCATGATTTATATTGGAATAGCGATTTTAATTCTGATCCTGATCACAATTGTTTCAAGGATGCTCAAGAAAAGACGGGTATCCAGACGCCTGTCTGAGCTGGAAATTGATGTCAATGAAATCCGGACCAACAGTCTGCAGTCCAAGTACAACAAAGCCATTGCCTTTGCCAGAGCCAATGAAGATCTTTCGGAAAGAGTCAATGAGATCAAACCGAAATACGAAATCTGCATGGAATCGATTCAGGCCTGTGAAGACCTGTACGAAAAAGCCTTTGATTTCTTCTCCCGCCATAAATATAAAAAAGCAATCCGCGCGATGGACGAAGTCGAAACTGTACTGGAAGACACCGGAGAAAGCATCCGGATTGTCACTCAGTCTTTGGATAACGTTCTCTCCCGCGAAGCGGAAGTCCGTAAAAAAGCCGAACAGCTGAACGAACAGATCCGCCGCCTGCGCAACACTTACCTTGATCACAAAGCCGACTACCGCAGTGGTCAGGAATTTATGGATGGCCAGTTAGCCGCCATTGAAGCCAGCCAGGCTGTCCTGGATGAAAAGCTCGAGGGTGCTGCCTTTAACAAAGCCAAAGAAGAAATCGACCATATCAATACCAAGTGCACAGACTTTGAACGCTATCTGCAGGAATACCCAGCCCTGTATCAGAAAGCCTGCGTTGAACTGCCGAAAGGGATTGAAGAAGTCAAAAAAGCAGCCGGCCGCATGGAAGCCGAAAAAATCGATCCTTCCTATCTGATGATCGATGACAAACTGGATGCGATTCAGAACGCCTTGAAAGATACTCTGATCCGTCTGGACAACGGCAACCTTCAGAATGCAGCCCCGGCAATCGATGCGATCACCGATCAGGTAGTCGCTCTCCAGGCTGATATTGAGCAGGAACACGAAGCGTTCCTGGAAATCCACAAAAATCTCGAAGGCAACTTCGGTGTTGTGGATGACGTTGAACGCGAACTCAATGACATTACCCGTCTGTATGCCTCCATCAAAGACCGCTTTGGTCTGGAAGACTGGACGCGCCGCTTTGCCAAAGCCCGCGAACAGATGGAAGCTTTAAAAACTCAGCGTGACCAGATCCAGAAAGCCCTCGAAGAAAGCGACACCTATCAGGTGGAAGTCATCGATGGCTATCGGACCTTCTCTTTAAAGATCGAATCCTTTGGCAAAGAAGTCAGTGACATGAAACAGATGCTTGTCGGTGCAAGCAGCGATGACAACCGTGCCCGCAAGCAGTTAGTCAAACTGCAGCTGATTCTGAATGAAGTCAGACTCAACACCAGTATCAAAGCACTGCCGGCGATTTCTCAGTCCTTTAACGACGACCTCGAACAGGGCGAACAGAAAATTGCCGATGTGCAGAAGATTCTCAACACATCACCACTCGATGTCAAAGAGCTCAACAGCAAGCTGCAGGATGCAATCGACTTTATTTATAAACTGTATTCGAACGCAAGCAACCTGGTGGGCGTAGCCGTCATGGTCGAAAACGCAATCGTCTTCGGCAACCGGTTCCGTTCCAGCTACCCGGCCCTGGACAGTGATCTGAACAAAGCAGAAATCTGCTTCCAGAACGGGGAATATACCAGAGCCTTAAAGATCGCCATTCAGGCCATTGAAACGCTTCATCCGGGAATTTATGAGAAGCTCGTGGCCCGCAAAGATCCGGCGGTCATGAATCAGGTATGATTTATTTCGACAATGCAGCAACCACTCCTGTCAACCAGGAAGTTGCTGCTCTTTTTGTAAAACTGCTCAAGGAGTATGGAAACCCGGATTCCCTCCACCAGCTGGGCAGAAAATCTCACCGCCTGCTTGAAGAAAGCAGAGCCCGCATTGCGGGCATGCTGCAGGCAAAACCCGAAGAAATTCTCTTTACTTCCTGTGCAAGCGAGTCCAATTCCATGGCCATCGTCGGCTATGCTTTAGCCAACCAGCATCGTGGAAAACGGATCATCACGTCCAACTCGGAACACAGCTCCACCACGGCAGCGATGAATTATCTCGAATCGCTTGGCTTTGAGATCGTCCGCCTGCCGATTCAAAGCGATGGCCGTATTCATCCGGCAGACGTGCGTCAGGCCATGACCAAGGACACCATTCTGGTCTCGCTGCTTCATGTCTCCAACGAAATGGGCGCCATCACCGACATCAAAGCCATTGCGGATATCGTTCATCAACACCCAACCGCTGCTTTCCATGCGGACTGCACCCAGAGCTTTGGCAAACTTGACATCCCATTTGCCGATCTGGATCTGATGACCATGTCGGCGCATAAGATCCATGGCATGAAAGGCTCCGCGCTGCTGAAGAAAAAGAAAAATATTGTGTTGCAGCCGTTGATCTTTGGCGGCCAGCAAGAGCAGGGACTGCGCGGGGGAACCGAAAACGCTCCTGTCCACATTGCCCTGGCCAAAACCATCCGCCTGGCTTTATCCAACCAGGAAAAGAACATGAAACAGATTCAGGCTGTACGGGATCGAATCCTCGAACGCCTGCCGGAAATTCCTGGGGTGAAAGTTCTTTCTCCGCAAGATGCCAGTCCGACGATTCTGTGTCTTTGTTTTGAATCGATGACCAGCCAGGTCCTCCAGAACGCCCTGGACGAAAAAGGCATCTGTGTGTCGGCCATCAGCACCTGCGAATCCCGCCACGCCGGTGCCAATCCGGTCTTAGTCAACATGGGCTGCACCACCAAAGAAGCAACCCACAACATCCGCCTGTCGTTTGGCGAAGACAACACCATCGAACAGGCCGACCAGTTTATCGATACAGTAAAGGAGATCGTAAACGCTTATGGCTTACCACTATGACCATATTCTGATCCGGTACGGAGAACTGTCCTTAAAAGGCAAGAACCGGAAAAACTTCATTCAGAAACTCAAAGACAACCTCAAAAAAGCCCTTGCCGGCTTTAAAGACCTCGAGTTTGTCACCGAATACGACCGCATGTACATCTACCTGCATGGTCATGAACTCGAACCGGTGTGCGACATTGTCCGCAAAGTCTTCGGTATCTCCTCTTTCTCCCCGGCCATTAAAGTTGACCCGACCATGGAGGATATCCTGGGCGGCGTTGAACATCTGCTCGATTTAAGCACACCAAAAACATTCAAGGTGCAGGCAAGACGCCATGACAAAATGTTCCCGGTCAACTCTGATACCATCAACCGTACGGTAGCCGGCATGGTCCTGAAAGGCAGCGACTGGAAAGTTGATGTCCATAACCCGGATGTGCTGATCATGATTGAAGTCCGTCAGGATGCGGCTTACATCATGACGGATAAAATCCCTGGGGCCGGCGGCTTTCCAGTGGGCATCGGCGGCAGAGCAATGGTTTTGCTTTCTGGAGGCATCGATTCTCCAGTGGCCAGCTATCTGATGATGAAACGCGGTGTTCATATTGAAGCCGTTCACTTTGCAGCCCCACCTTATACATCTGCCGATGCCCGAGACAAGGTGCTCAGCCTTGCCCGTCTGATTGCTCCTTATCAGGGCGATCTGGTCGTGCATGTTGTCCCCTTTACAACATTGCAGCTGGCTATCTATCAGTACGCTCCGGAAAGCTATGCGATCACCCTCATGCGCCGAATGATGATGCGCATTGCCACCGGCCTTGCCAAAGAACGGCATTGCCTGGCCGTGGGCACTGGTGAATCCGTTGGCCAGGTTGCCAGCCAGACTTTGGAGAGCATGTTTGTGATCAACAACGTTACGACCATGCCAATCCTGCGCCCGGTTGTGTGCATGGACAAAGTCGAAATCATCAAGATTGCCCGCAATATCGGCACCTATGAAACCTCCATTCTTCCATTTGAAGACTGCTGCACGATCTTTACCCCAAAAGCCCCAGTTACCAAACCAAAACTGGAAAAATGCGAAGAATACGAAGCCCGCTGGGACTGGCAGACCATGGTTGATGACTGCATCAAAATGGTCGAAACCATCCGCGTCCATCCTGGTGAATCTCTTCAGGAAGACGAAGAGGACCTGTTCTAGAGAAAGAAGATCTGTTCCAGAAAACAGAAACCCAAAACGTGATCCAAACCAGATCAAATCAGACCGCTCTGTTTCCATATCCGACATGGAAACCGGAGCGGTTTTTCTTTGTCCGGCTTGTCAGGCGCTCTGAATCATCCGTAAACCATGAAAAAGCTATAATGGGGATATGAATTGCCCAATCTGTCACGAGCCCCTGATCCATGAGGGCCGAACCTTTAAATGTAAAAACAACCATAGCTTTGATCAAGCAAGACAAGGCTATGTCAATCTTTCCCGCAAACGGAAAGCCTCGGGGGATAACGCCCTGATGGTCAAAGCCCGCACCGCCTTTCTGGAAGCCGGTCTCTATGACTTTTTAAGACAGACCGTTCTGCAAACCCTGCAGACCCTTCATCCCGATACCTATCTCGATCTGGGATGCGGGCAGGGCTATTACACCCATGAGTTTTCCAAAACGGCCAAAGAGGCCTATGGCATTGATCTGAGCGTCCCGGCGATCAGCCATGCCGCCGGTCAGGACAAAAAGACGCAGTACATCGTTGGAAGTATTTACGATCTTCCTTTTGCAAACAAAAGCATTGATGTGGCTACATCGATATTCACTCCCATCCCGGCCAGAGAAGCCGCAAGAGTTCTCAAAGACGATGGATATCTGCTCACCGTCACCCCGGGAAAAATGCACCACTATGAACTGAAAGAACAACTCTACCCACAAGTAAGACTCAACCCGCCATTAGAGCCTGTCGAAGGCTTTGAACTGGTCGACCAGCAGGAAATCCGTCAGGTTCTGCATGTCGATGACGTCATGGCGCTGCTGGAAATGACCCCGTATTTTTATAAAACCCCCAAAGCGGGCATTGAAAAGATTCAGTCTTTGAAAAATGGTCTGGATGTGACCTTTGATTTTGTACTGAGTCTTTGGAGGAAAAAAGATGAAAGTTAAAATCAGACGCTGGGGAATCAATGGCGAAGGCATTGCCTACGTCAACAAGAAAGCCATCTTTGTCGAAGGCGCAGTCCCTGGTGAAGTCGTGGATATCATCATTGATGAAGACAAAGGAACGTATGCGACCGGCCATATCAACCGCATTCTTGAAAGTGCTCCCCGTCGAAGAGAGCCGATCTGCCCGCACTGGCAGACTTGCGGAGGCTGTTCGTTGATGCATGTCGACTACAAAGGCCAGATCCGCATGAAAGAACACGCCATCGAAGAAGCTCTGCGCCGCTATGCCGATTACACCGGCAAGATCGAACCCATGATCAAAAACCCCGACCCGCTTGGCTATCGCAACGCATGCAAGCTGCCCTTCGGACTGGACGAAGAGGGCAAAACAACAACCGGCATGTTTAAAAAGGGAAGCAATGAATTTGTTCCTCTCGATCGCTGTATCATCCACTCCAAAAAACTCGAACACGTCCGCGCAGCCCTGATGCCGCTCATTCAGCAGGCCGGTCTTAAGCCGTTCACAAAAGATCACCCCGAAGGCCTGATGACCCTGGTTCTTAAAGAATTCGATGGCAAAGTCCATGTTGTCTTTGTCACGACCGAAATGGAAATCCCGCAGTCGCTGGTGGATCAGATTCTGGAAACTATTCCCGAAACTGCCTCCGTCTGGCAGTCCATTAAAGAACCCGATGATCCAGGTTATGAACTGTTCGGCCAGAAAGTCCTGCACCTTGGCGGTGACATGAAGATGACTCTGCAGCTCGATGACTTTGCGCTCGATCTGCTGCCAAAATCCTTCTTCCAGCTCAACACCCGCCAGGCCGTCAACCTGTATAAAACCATCGCCTCCTGGATCCCGCCCCATTCCGACTTTTTAGTCGAAGCCTATTCAGGCATCGGTGCCATTTCTTTATTTGTCGCTGATAAGGCCGACAAGGTTCTGGGCATTGAATACATCGAAGATGCGGTGGCCAACGCCAACGAAAACGCCCTGATCAACGGCAAAGAAAACGTCTCCTTTATCTGTGGCGATGCCGGCCAGGAAATGACCAAACTGGAAAAAAGCAAGATCGACACCCTCATCGTCGATCCGCCCCGTTCCGGTCTGAACACCCAGATGAAAGAAGCCATTCTCAAATCTGAACCGAAAACCCTGATCTACGTCTCCTGCAATCCCTCCACCCTGGGCAAAGATCTGGCCGTTCTTCAAAGCAAATACGAAATTGAACGCGTCCAGCCCTTTGACTTCTTCTCCCAGACCCCGCATGTCGAAACCGCCTGCCTGCTCAAATTGAAAGCCCCAGAAGATTTCACCCCTGTAAACCTGGAGAGGGAGAAACCGACAAGACCAAAGACTGGCGGCCCTGCAGACCGAAACAACCGCAGGCCAGCCGGAAAAGACAACCGCAGACCAGGAAGAAAAGACAACTACCACTCCGCTGGCAAAAAGCCCTATCCACCAAGAAACCGGTCGCCAAAAGCCAGATAAGGAACAGAGATTGGTAAACAGAGATCGAAAAAGCAAATGTCGATGGCAAATGTCGATATAACGAATATCGATTAAGCAGAAGCCAATAAAAACCGACATCGGATCCATCTTCTTCATGGAAGTCAGAAACCCTGAGCGAAAAGTCCCAAAAGACTTTTCGCTTTTTTGTCTGTTCGATAGGATGGAATGAAGGATACCCCATGTCAGAGACGAAAAGAGAAGTATCGAACAGAAAGGAGACTTACGCATGAATAACCGGAAAGTGAATCACCAGGAAGGAAATCAACAGGAAGAAATTTACAAGTTTGCGACGAAATATCTCCAATTGTATACCGATCCCAAAACGAAGGAATTGGAGGTGGAAGAAGGGTTTTCTGAGCCGTGTTTTGCGTTTGGATTCGAGATGGACTGCGGCCACCGGTTTATCGAGCGCTTTGGATCGAAAGCTTTTTACGAAAATGAAGAACTCGAACAGATCATTGATGATATTGACGATCTTTCACTGCTTGCTTCTGGCATTTTCTCGCACTGGCGCTATGTCACTCACTGGTCCTATTGCGAGCACTTGCTCGATAAACATAACCGGCCCTGGTTTATCACCGCCTTTGAACGACTTGTTGAAATGACAAGACCACCCAAGCTGATCGAAGAGGAGAACCGACAGATTGATGGCGCTTTTCCTTCTTTTAAGGGCAAGCTTTGGAAATTCCAGTTGACCTCACCCAATACCGGCTACTTCGGACCGACTTTGCATCGTAATTCTGAAATTGAGCAGCGCCTGACCATCACCGCAGATGGCCGGATCAAGCTTTTACGCTACCGGTATGGAACTGCACCAGATCACCCTGAACTGTTTGAAAAACAGAATTATCGCATTGCGCCAGAAAGAGCCGAAAAAATCATGAAAGCCGTCAGCGGCTATTTTAAAGAGGAACATCGGCCGGATTTCGTAACAGATATCAGCTCATGGCATATGACGCTGACCAATACTGAAGGCCGACGATTCAAAGCCTCTGGCCCGCTATGCCACGACCTGTTCATGCCATCGGGTGGTTTATCCGATCTGATCCGGGCAGAACTTGGCCGCAATGATCTGCTTGTTTTTGACGGCCTGCCCGATATCGTCCAATATCTCGAAATTCAATATTGCCGATACTCGGAAGATGAGGATTCTCTTTTTGAAGAGTTGGACTTAACAGAAGAGCAGGAAACAGAGGAATCAGAAGTTCTGGCTGATCGGGAGATTCTTCTTCTCGACCGCAAATCCGGTCTTCTGGACTACCGCAGAGAAACTGGTTCTGGATTTAAAGAGACGAAAACCTGGAAAGCACGCCAATGGGGAAGAGAAGCGTTGGAGAAACTGGTCTGGATCACGGAAAGTCTGGAGAACAGAGATGAGACCCCTGATGATCTGAATCCTCGAGAAGCCTACCTGCTTTCCAGACGACTGGAAGAACGGCGGCAGACCAATGCGTCATCCCCTGCGAAAGATTCCAATGAATTCTCCTCATCGAAATATTCCGTTGAGTCATCCTCCCCGACCTACTCCATCCGGATGATGGTCCGCCATCAGGGAAAACTGGAGAAGATCACAACTTCTTTCGATCAGAATGAACTTCCGGATGTCTGGGTGAATTTCCTTGAAGACATTCATAGTTTCATGGCTTCCGCTAAACCTGGTGAGATCTTCAATGCCATTCACAACCAAAAAACAATCCCCGATCAGGACCATTTCATTTTCTGCAATGTCGTCTTTGGTCATGGAAGGAGGACGTACTCCTACCTTGCCGATCAGGATGACTATGCTCCGGGCAATCAGGTCATTGTCCCAGTGGGCGCAGACAATCATGAAGCTGTTGCCACCATTCGATCCATCAAGATGTATTCCAAAGAAGATGTCCCGTATCCCATCAAAAAGATGAAGCATATCCTTCGTAAATACCGAGAAGAAGAAGACGAAGACGCATAGAAAAAACAACCTGAATGGACCCCAGGTTGAAACGAACTACGAGTCAAGGACCAAGAAGGGAATAAGAGAGAAGAAACCGCAAAGCGCACTCGAAAAGCCATAAAGAAAAGAGAGTCAATATTCAGAGATTGCAAATTGGTCGTCCATTTTGAAAGAGAAATTCAATCGAAAAGGATAAGATAGAGTTGATTCGTAAAGTGAATCCAAAGGGGATGATTTCATTGAAAGTGAAAGTCAGATGGACATGGTCACTTGTCGAAGGGGCAATGATCGCCATTCCTTTGATTCTGCTTTTCATCAACTGGAAATATGGTCTGATCGCACTGGCGATCGATGGCTTGATTATTCTCTTGTATTCTCTGTTGATTTTATATATCGGCCTGAATACCAAAGCCGGTTTTGGGGCAGCCAAAGTCATCGAACTGGCGGATACCCGCAAACTCAAAGACAAAGAGAAAAAGACTCTGAAATGGGTGCAGGATAATGCCAGACAACTCGGTATCCCTGATGCCAAACCGTATCCTTTACATGGCTATCTGCTCGAACCGGAACAGACACCGAAAGGGCTGATCTATATGTGTCATGGGTTTGGTGACTATTCCTTTACCAGTGTTTTTGATCAGGCCACCCGCTTTTATGAAATGGGCTACTCGGTTTTCCTCACGCACTCAAGGGGATTTGGTTCGGATAACGGAAACTGGACAGGCATGGGTACTCTGGAAAGAGAAGATCATGTCAGGTGGATCGAAACTCTGGAAGCCCACAATCCTGATCTGGATATTTTCCTGTACGGTGTATCGATGGGCGCTGCTTCAGTCATGAATCTGAGCGATCTGGAAGATCCGCAGATTAAAGGCATCATTGAAGACTGCGGCTATGTCAGTTTGTATGAACAGATGGATCATGCTCTGCTTTCGGTTTTACAGGTTCCTGAATATCCAACTCTGCCGATCTGTGAATGGCTGTGTAAACGGGTCCGCAAGTTTTCGATGAAGGATCTGGATGTCCGCCCCAAACTGGCCAGGACGATCTATCCAATCCTGGCTTTTCATGGCAGGGAAGATGACTTTGTCCCATTTTCCAATCTTGATCAGGTCATTCAGGCTGCTGGCCCGCATTTAAGAGATGCGTATTTCATTGAAGGGGCAGCGCATTGTCAGTCCGCCTGCAAAGAACCGCAATTTTACTGGACCCGCATTCAGGACTTTCTGGAAGAGTATGGAACCACACCGGCCGACACAGAACAGCCGGTTTTTATTGCCAGTCTCGATCCGGAAGACGATGCAGATTTCGAAATGAACAGCCAGGACAACTGAGATGAGACCACTGAGACAGGCAGACATCACTCAAAAAGACCTCACGCAACTCGGTTCTCACACGGACCGGGTTTTCCTATGCCCGCCTGTACGAAACAGGAAAGAGAATTTGGAAAAGGTGTACATCTGTTGAAGGGGTGCGAAAGGTGAAGAGAACAAAATAGGGAAAGTATCTCGGTTGAAAACAGGAATCTGTTAAGCCAAATCAAGGGCACTTTTCGCATGTCTGATTTACAATCAGATTGATTCAAAGCCAAAAGGCTTACGTATAAAGTTCAGGAGAGATAGATATATGCCTTGTACAACAATTCTTGTAGGAAAAAATGCTTCCTACAATGGCTCAACACTGATCGCCCGTAATGACGATAATGGAACGGGCCGTTTCGATATCAAAAAGTTTACAGTGGTTCTGCCTTCCGAGCAGCCAACTGTTTACCATTCCGTTCTTTCTCATGTAGAGATTCCATTACCCGCAAACCCAATGCGCTACACTTCGGTTCCAAACATCGAACCAGAAGCCAAACAGCGCGGTCTTTGGGCTGCTTCTGGCATCAATGAAGCCAATGTCGCTATGACCGCAACCGAAACCATCACCACAAACCCACGTGTTCTGGCAGCTGACCCACTGGTTGAATATGTGCCTGCAACTGACGACCAGCCAGAAAAAGCCGGCGGTATCGGGGAAGAAGATATCGTCGTTCTGGTTCTGCCTTACATTCGTTCTGCCCGTGAAGGGGTAAAACGACTGGGAATGTTACTTGAACAATATGGTACATACGAAAATAACGGAATTGCCTTTTCAGATCATGACGAAGTCTGGTATCTTGAAACCGTAGGTGGACATCATTGGATTGCCCGTCGTCTGCCGGATGACTGCTATTCCGTAATCGCCAATGAATTCTCCATTGACTTCTTTGATCTGGAAGATGCCGTAACGACTCAGAAAAACTTCATGGCCTCCCCGGATATCCAGGAATTCGTCAATGCCAATCACCTTAACCTTTCCAAAGGTAAATTCTCAGCTCGGCTTGCGTTTGGAAGCCATACGGATTCTGATCATGTCTACAACACACCGCGTGTATGGTATGGCCAGCGCTACTTTAACCCATCGAGCTTCTCGGCAAGTGCGGATGACCTGGTCAAAGGCCCGGCCAGCGATACGCTTGCATGGTGCCTGCAGCCTGAAAACAAGATCACAGTCGAAGATGTGAAATACGTTCTGTCTTCTACCTATCAGGGCACTCCATACAGTGTCTTCTCCGGCGGACCACAGTCCAGTCTGTTCCGTCCAATCGGTATCAACCGGACCATCTTTGTTTCCATTGCGGAACTGCGCAACGATGTTCCTGCTCCAATTTCCGCTGTTGAATGGATCGCATTTGGTTCGAATGTTTACAACATGATTGTTCCTGTTTATACAAACATCAACACGGTACCAGCTTACCTCTCCAATACAACCATGACCGTCAACACCAACAACTTCTACTGGAGCTGCCGTCTGATTGGTGCTTTAGCAGATCCACATCACGATCAGGAAATCGTCTTCATCGAGCGGTATCAGGAAGCGGTTGACTCTAAGGCAAGAGCCTTAATGCTTGCTGGTGAAAAAGAATTCCATGATGGTGATAATGCGGTAGAGTTCTGCGACGCCCAGAACCAGAAGATCTGTGCCATGGTCCAGAAAGAAACCGACGACCTGCTTTACCAGGTTCTTTTCACCGCATCCATGTTGATGAAAAACAGTTACGCCCGCGCCGATAACTAATCTGTTTATCCCCTAAACTGAATCGGTTTTCTTCAGTCCTTGTTTTTGAGCTGGCCGACACCCTGCTCGAAAACAGGATGCAAAGTGGATCCATCCAGTTTTGTGCAATAAAAAAATCTCCTTCTCTGGTGGAAGAAGGAGTTTTTTTATGCTCAAAAAAGACTGTTTCATTATCCGCGATGGAACAAGGAGAATTTTTTTGGAGTACAGGGTTCGGTACTGATTCCTTGCAGGTGGTAGCCGGTCTGGTCAATGGCTTTCTTTAAAGCCTCCTGATCAAGAGGCTTTTCGGAAAGAATTTCCGTGGTTCCTTTGCGATGGGAAGAGGTCACCTTTTTGACGTCAAACTGTTTATAAATGACCTGATTGATGTGGGATTCACACATGCCGCACATCATGCCATCGATTTTCAAGACTGTTTTTTCCATATTGGTTTTAGCTCCTTGGTTGAGATCTTGTTGAAGATTATGCAGTTAGCTTTAACTTACTTGATGGTTCAAGCATAGCACAATTCCATCCAGACCGGCTCTGAAAAAATAAAAGCGACAAAGAAGATCCTGCATAGCAATGCCAGGACTTCTTTGCCGCATGAGTTTGTTATTCAGCAGACCAGCGTGGAATCCGAAAGGGTATGAAGCTGATTAAGCGTGCCGGAAATGCGGTCGGTCGCAAAATCCATCGTATCAATGCGGTGAACCTTGCCAGGGAAACGGCTGTTGATATCCTCAAACATGTAGTGAACCTGTGGAGCAAGCAGAATCAGATCGTACTGATCATCTTCATCCGTCAGGCTGAATACGCTTTTTGCATCGGCATGAACCAGATCGCTGCCAAGTTTTCGGGTAATCAGACGGGCATACATGGCCGAGGTAATCCCGCTTGTGCAGCAGATCAGCATTTCAATCGGATGATGGAGATCTGGTAATTCTCCATTTTCGTCCTGATCTTCATCGTGATACAGGCGGTACAGGAAGACTTTGACTTTTTCGATGGAGTCTTCCAGATCTACAGCCTGGAAATGCAGGAAGAAAATCTGCTCGCCCGTGGCTCTTTCTTCCATGTATAACGAAACAATATCTTCATCAATTTCAATCTGAGCCAGGTATCGATCAGTGCAAAAGGAAATCGATCCACAGTCTGGACAGTGGATGCACGCATCACTAAGGTTTTGATGGCATACCCAGTTGAGCATGGCCTTGGCATTTTCTTTTGTCTGAGGGGTTGGAATATACAACTGTGTCATGATCGTTCCTCCTTTTCCATGAATCTGAATTCAAATATTTTCGATGTGTTCACGTGTATGAAATCTGTTTTTCTTTTTGCATGTTCATTATCGAAAATGGCCTGAATTAAGGCAATATTTCATCCGGATCCTGTAATGCCGTTTACACGGAAACCCGTTTCAGATCCGCATTTTTGTAAACGGCGTTTCACTCGATCCGATATACTTAAAACGAAAACGATTTCACGATGAAATCGGAAAACGAAATGAAATCATGGTTTGAACAGAAGGACTCATCTGTAAAGATCATGATCACCAATAGAGGCCTTAGTGACAGGCTATAAAGGGATGTCATTTAGCGAGGCAAGAATGACAAGCCACAAAGAAATGTCATCAATAGAGTCCATAAGAAAGTGGGGAAAAGAAGATGCTGCTGACCGATAAATTCTGCCTGATTGATTTTTCAGAATCAGAACAGGCTGTTGTTGATTACTTGATGGAGCAGGGAGAAGCCGTGCGCAATATGACGACCAAGGAAATCGCTCAGGCGACGTTTACTTCTCCATCGACTCTGATCCGGATCGCCCACAAAATGGGGTTTGAGGGCTGGGTGCGGCTGCGGGATGAGTGGCTCAAGGAAAAGAATTATCTGGATCGAGTCAACCTGGATGTGGACGCCAGTATCCCTTTTACTGCTCAGAATTCCCAGATTGAAATCGCCCGCAATCTGGCCAGACTGGAGCAGAATGCCGTGCAGGATACCCTGGATCTTCTGGACAGCGATCAACTGTTTCAGGCCGTCACCATGATGAACAATGCCAAGACCCTTTATATTCTGACGGACCCTTATAATCAGACTGCTTTTCAGACTTTCTATATAAATATGCAGCGCATTCACCACAATGTGGTTGTGTCAACCTGTCATGGCTTCAATGCCTATACAGCCGACAAAGAGGATTGCGTGCTGATTGTTTCTTATTCCGGTGAACTCGGAGTTCTCAAGCAGAGTGTTAAGATTCTCAAAGAGCGTGGACTGCCCTATATCTCGATTACTGCAATTGGGAATAATTCGATTGAACAGGATGCCGCCGTTGCCCTGCGGATCTGTACCCGGGAAAAGCTGACGGATAAAATTGCCAATTTCACCGTCAATATTGCCCTGACCTATCTGATGGATGTGCTGTTTAGCTGTATTTATCAGAAAAACTATGAGGCTAACCTGACCAGACGCCAGGAAATCAGCCGGGTCTTGGAAAAAGAGCGTCGGCAGAGTGTTCTGGCCGCTCAGAGTGCTCTGGCGGCGCTGGGCCGGGAAGAGTAATGCGATATAGAGAACGCCTGCTTCTGCAATGAGGCAGGTGTTTTTATTGAAAATTCGAAAGCAGAGGAAAACTGCTCTTTTCTGTCCGAATTCCAGGGGACAGTCGATCGTTCGAGCTGTTTGGCGAAGAACAATTCGGATCATTTCCGTCGTGGAAGAAGTGCTGTGTCTTTCTGATTGATCAGTTCTGAATGGCACCATCTGTTTTTAGAGGCCTGGCTCTTTGGAATTGAGTGGTTCATCGAACTTGTTGCCAGAGCATTGAGTTGGATAAACAGCCATGAAAAAAAGCCGGCTGCAAACGGAAAGTGCGGTCGGCTGAATGATTAGATTTGTGAGGAATGATGGAAAGATTTGTTCGAAGAAGAATCGAACGGATTTTGATGACGTTTGTGATCCAGAGCGTTTTTCTGGTCTTCTTCGGGATCAATCAGATCTTTCTGGTAAGCAAGACGAATGGTGCCATCGTCGGTATAGATCAGGCCGCAGTACGAAAAGCCATGGCTTGTAATCAGATGCTGCATGATGTGGTTATCGGGATGGGTATCAATGCGCAGGGAAATGGCTCTGGCCTCGCAGAACTGGACAATCGCATCAAAGATACCAGGCACTTTACCGGCCGAGGCAATTTTATGGATGGCTCCATATTCCAGATCACTTTTCCACTGACCCTGTTCAATGATGGCATAGGTCGGATCCGCTCCGAAAATGAGGGAGAACACGCCGACAATTTCACCATCCTGCTCCAGAACATAGGACTGATGAAGATCAATATCGTTTTCAATGGCTGAGGTTAAAGGCCGGTTGTCTTTCCACTGGTTTGGATTGCCAGTGGCTTTCATCAGGGCACGGGCATGGGCATAAACGGCCTGAATGACAGGCAGATCAGCACGGGTAGAATGACGAATCTTCATAGCGTTTTCTCCTTTTCTAAAGGTCAGATTTTTAAGATCAGACTTTCTGAATCCGCTTTGAATCAGGTCGTCTGATCGAACTGGATCTGGAATCAATCGGTTCGATACAGGTTCAGAAACGATTCTAGAACATTCCGCAAAAAGAGGCAGGCAAACTGGAAGAAATGCCCAATCTAACGAAAAAAAGCTTCTGAAATTGGAATCGCGAAATCCCTTTCAGAAGCTTTGGGTGTCTGTTGAAAATAGACGATGGATTCAGCCAATAGACAGATTGGAACAGCTTGCGTCCATTCATGACGATCCACAAAGATCACAAATCAGCAAAGACCAGAAATCCGTTTATTCCACGCCATCGAAGCAATAGGTGCACAGCTTACACTTAGGCAGACCGATGGACTCAACCATATCGTCAAGACGATGGTAGCGCAGGGAAGTGAAGTTCGAACGTCGGCGGATTTCTTCGAGCATCTTGGCATAGCGTTCGCTGTCCGGGTTGGCGTATTCAGCCAGAATTTCAGCACTTGGCTCACCGCCCTCGAGATCCTGAATGACACGACGGGTAATCAGATCCAGATCGGAGGTCGAACGGGAGAAGTTGAGGTATTTGCACCCGTATAAAATTGGCGGGCAGGCCGGACGGACATGAACTTCCTTGGCACCCGAGTTATATAAGAACTTGGTGGTATTGCCAAGCTGCGTTCCACGTACGATCGAGTCATCGATCAGCAGCAGACGACGATCCTTGATCATTTCCTGAACCGGAATCAGTTTCATGGACGCAATGTGATTACGCTGTGTCTGGCTGACAGGCATGAACGAACGCGGCCAGGTTGGTGTGTATTTGATAAATGGACGGGCATACGGAATGCCGGCGGCATTGGAGTAGCCGATCGCATGCGCAATACCGGAGTCAGGGACACCCGCTACGCAATCGACATCGTCTTTGGATAAGTTGTCGCGTTTTGCCAACAGATTTCCACAATGGTTGCGCATCAGTTCGACGTTGATGCCTTCATAGGTTGAAGTTGGATAGCCATAGTAAACCCACAGGAAGGAACAGATTTTCATCTTCTTGCCAGCCTGTTTGAGAACATCTACTTTTTCCGGAGTGATTTCAACGATTTCACCAGGGCCAAGTTCGCCATAGGGTTTATAGCCAAGGTTCAGGAAAGAATGGCTTTCAAAAGCGCAGCAATAGCCTGAGCCGTCTTCTTTTTTACCCAGAACGATTGGGGTGCGGCCGAATTTATCGCGCGCCGCGATGATGCTGTGATCCGTCAGCAGCAGCAAAGACAGCGAGCCATCCACGATTTCCTGTAAGTATTTGATGCCTTCCAGGAAAGAATCTTTTGTACAGATTAAAGCAGCAGCCAGTTCAGTCGGATTGACTTCACCAGTGCTCATTTCATAGAAGTGGTTCATACCGGAGTCAAAGCATAACTGCTTGAGCTCGGCGATGTTATTGATTTTACCAACGGTCGAAATGGCAAACGAGCCAAGACGGCCATGAATCAGTAACGGCTGAGATTCGTAGTCGGAAATACAGCCAATTCCGATGTTGCCTTCAAAGTCATCGAGTTCCCGGTCGAATTTAGAACGGAACGGGGTGTTTTCGATATTGTGAATTGAACGGACAAAGCCGTTATCGCCATGAACAGCCAGACCAGCCCGGCGGGTTCCTAAATGCGAATGATAGTCAGTTCCAAAAAACAGATCCAGAATGCAGCTGCTCTTTAAAGCAGCACCAAAAAATCCACTCATGATTTTCCTCCTGTCATAGTTTCTTTGTATCTCTTTGAACGCTTCAGTTCAGAATCGTATTTTATCACCCGCATGTTGCGAACAAAAAAAATCCCCGTCAAACGGGGAAGTCTCCTTACAAAATTGTAAAAAACACAAGGAAATTGCCCAAAACCAGGCCCTTTTCAAAGCGGTTTAGGCGGTGGCTTTTGGACCAGTGTAGTTTTCAATTCCACCGATATCTTCAGCGGCAATTCCACGTTTAGCCAGATCTTCTTTGGCCAGACCGGCATGGTAGCCGCTCACGCAGTATAAGTAGGATCCAGGTTTTACATCGGCTTCTGGAATTTTTGCAAGGGGGATATTCACAGCGCCAGGGATGTGACCTTCGGCATACATTTCAGGTGGACGCACATCAATAATTGGCGTTCCATCTGCTTTTGCTTTAGCAACATATTCATCAATCGTCATAAGAAATTACCTTCTTTCTGTATGTTTATTATAAAAATCAGATCATTTCTCCCTAAGCGGATTGAACGAAAGATCACCGGGGCCGGCATATGAGGTTTCTTTGCCTTCTGACATACATCCTCATCACGCAGAGATTTCGGTTTAAGGATGGTCAGTTGTTGTGATTTGACCGGTGTCAGGCGAAAGTCTGTCAATACGGGCAATAAAGTGATAGAGTTTCCTTTCGATCTTTCCTCATCCTTTTCGGATTGCCCAAAGCCTGGCTGTCTTCAGATGGCAGGCTGGTCAATTCAATTTTGAGGGGATTCAGGCACAGAAAAAATTCGCCCGGTTTTTCGCAGCGAAAACAGTCTGCCAATTCAACAAAGTTTATTCAATGTTTAGATTTTATGACGAAAAATCCTATATTTGATCGTTATCATTAAAAAACGGAGGTGATGTGATGAAGTGTCCAAAGTGTGAATACGAAAACCCCTCTGGTGTTCGCTATTGCGTCAAATGCGGTTCGCAGATGCTCCCTCCAATTCCACCCGCTAATCGAAAAAATTCCCGTTCCCGTTCAAAACGCAGGATCAATACCCATCGGGTGTTAATTGCGGCGCTTTCGATTTTTATGGCTGTTGGTGTCGGAATTCTGGCCTTGTTTCTGTTCTTGCCAGGTCGAAACACTTCTCAATCGACGCAGACAGCGGTTGTGCCCGCATTGCCGGAAGAAAACGCTGATGTGATCGATGAGGCTGATCTTGAGGAAAATACTGCTGAAGCCCCAGCCAACGACCTGCCAGGGCGCGATTCCAGTGACTTTTCCCGATACGTCAATCTGAATACCCGAACTGTAAAGATTCCGGAATCAGAACTGACGCTGACCTTTCCGGAATACACGGACTATCTGTTTGACTATGATCAGAACAATGGTCAGATGATTTTTGAAATCCATACAGCTGACAACATGATTGTCACCATTACCTCATCGAGACTGAACGCACTGCCGTTTACCAAAAGCGAAGCCGAAACTGCCGACAGTCCGACGATCTACCACACCATTCAGGGCGAAGAAACCGAGTATTACTACATTCTTCAGCCAAACTCTTCGATCGTAACGGGAACCATTATTGACTGTGATAATAACCGCTCAACCAGTGTCAATGTCGTCAGCCAGAGTCTGAATTCAACAATGGACTCTGACTCATCGCAGGAAAATAAAAGTGGAACCAAAGCGTATGAAGGGGACCTGACAACCTCTGGATCGGAAGTCTATGCCGGCGGTTGCAGCGGTCTTTCTGATGACTCTCAAACGGAAGACCATGAGTATGCTGCGGATTCAGAAAGTGCCCCTCTGACGAACGACGAAGCAGGTGTGATCATTGAATCTTCCCCGGATTCTGAAAGTTCCTCAACCGAAAATGCAGATCAAGAGCCCTCTTCCAGTCTTGGACTGCCAAGACGCCCGCTTTCCAATGCGGCTTCCATGAAAGTGCTTGAGGATCTGCTTGCCTCTTCCGGCATTCACAATTAGAGAAAACCTCTCCATGAAGCCGGAAATTCCCGCAAAACCCAATCACCCAATCCCAATGAATTTCTTCAAAACCAGGACTCGCCATCCTGGTTTTTTATATGGCAGAACAACAGGCAAATAAATTGATCTGCGTTACGATGAAGATGATCCGTCCAGGAGATCAGAAGACGGAAAATGAAAGTCAAAAAAGAGCAGAAAGGGAAAAACGTTGAAGGAAGCCGATCGCAAAATCAGCGAGAAGAGCCTTCAGCCGCCATTTTCTGCAGAATCTGTAGAACCATAGGTATAGAACAGGAAAGAAGGAGAAGTATGAATCAGAAAGCAGAGTCTGTTGTTGAAAAGGATCAGAAAGACCTGACCAGCCCATCAACAACTGATCCAGACAATCAGCAGGAAACTAAACCCAATCACGAAAATTGTGATCACCAGATCCCGATGTTTCTCGGTCCGGGAGCTGTCCTGGAGGGCGATGTTCAGTTTGGTGATGACGTCAGCGTCTGGCACAACGCTGTGATCCGCACAGAATCGGCTCCGATCACGATCGGATCGGGTTCCAATATTCAGGATGGCTGTGTCCTCCATACGGATCCTGGCTATCCAGTCGTCATTGGCCAAAACGTCACGATCGGCCATGGCGCAATTGTTCATGGAGCCATCATTGAAGATGACTGCCTGATTGGCATGGGAGCGGTCATTTTAAATAGCGCGCATATTCATAAAGGAGCCATGGTTGGTGCCGGCGCAGTTGTCGGTGAGGGCAAAGAAGTAGGCCCTGGCAAACTGGCTTTAGGTGTACCCGCCCGTATCATTCGGGATCTGAGTGAAGAAGAAATCGAACGAAATCGCGAGAATGCCCGTCATTATGTCAAACAGGCAAAAATGCGCCTGCATCACAGGGGATAAAGAATATCCAGTCCCTGATGCTGACAAAAGTGCGACCAGTTTGGGACTGAAAGACAGAAAGTCGAAATGATCGAGAGAGAAACCCGACAAAGGAAGCCGGAAGACGAAACCGACAGCCAAGAATGGCAGATGAAATCGGTAGACGAAGCCAGCAGCCAAAATCGATGACGAATAAAGAAAAACAGATCGATCATGAAGCGGGAAAGAGGATTTTTTCCCTTTGATCTGTCAGGATAAAGACCTTGTTTTGATTGAGTCTGAACAGAAAAACAAATGACAATAGGATGCGAAAAATGCGACAGCCCTGCCGTCCTGTAAAACTGATCCTGTAACAGGCAGGGTGTGGATTTTATGGTTATTTTGAGAAACTTGAGCAGAAAAATAAAAGGAAGAGGATCAAGTAGATTCGAAAAGCTCAAACCTTGAAACACTTTGATATAATCTAACGGACACCGCAGACTTTTCGCAGTGGTCATCCTGGAGGTAGAACGATGCTTGAAATTCGAAATGCAAAGCCTGAAGATCTTGAAAGAATCGCACAGGTTGAAGCGGCCAGTTTTCCGGCGGAAGAAGCAGCCGACAAAAAAACTCTGGAAGGACGTCTGAATGTGTATCCGAATCACTTCTGGCTTCTGGAACGGGACGGAAAGCTTGTCAGTATGGTTGATGGTCTTGTCAACAACAGCGAAGAACTGCTCGATTCGTTCTATGCCGATCCATCACTTCATGATGAAGATGGCAAATGGCAGATGCTGTTTGGCGTGGAGACGGTTCCGGAATTCCGTAAACGCGGATACGCTTCGATCCTGATGAAAGAAGTCATCAAGGACTGTGTCAACGACTCCCGCAAGGGAATTATTCTCAACTGTAAAGAAGAATACGTTCCATTTTATGAACGGCTCGGTTTCAAGAAAACCGGAGATGCCAAATCCGAACATGGCGGCAAACACTGGTACCGCATGGTCATGGATCTGGAAAACCGTGAGTAAAATCCAACGACAAGATAAGCGAGGCTCAAGTCTCGCTTTTTTTGGCGCGTGCCCGAAATCTGTCTGGCGTTCTGCAGTCTTTTCTTATGAGGCTCGAGGCGATCAGGGATGAAAAGCAATCAGGTGTTCAAGGCAGTAAGAAGTTAAAGCCGATCAGGGACTCAAGGTGGTAAGACTGCAAGGCTGTAAGGGTGTAAACCGGATCCTTCTGTTTCCAGCAGACCCGAAGATTCAAAACAAGATTAAAAAGATCAGAGTCAAAATCCCCCGGCTTAAAAAAGTCGAAAATCCACGATAGTTTTCATGGCTTGGCGAAATTTGTCTGAGAATGTAAGCCAATACATCGGGATCGAAAGTGAATAAAGAGCCAGTGATTTGCCAAGGATTCAAGGAATCCTTCCTTGATCGTAAAAAAACTGGTAACCTTTCATGAATCGTCATTTTGATGACGGTTGAATTTGCTTATAATTACATACATACAAAGGAAAAAACTATGTCATATTATCAGATTCTGAAACAGAGGCGTCTTGATCTGAATCTGTCCATCCAGGATCTTGCGATCCAGACAAGATTGAAGCCTGAATATATACGAGCGATTGAAGAAAACAACCTGGATATCTTCTCGGATGATTTTTCGTATGTCCGCTACTTTGTCCATGGATACTGCGATGCCATTGGGGTCAACTGGAATCTGATCAAAGATGAAGTTGACGCCAATATCAATGCCTATGCGGCAGCCCGCGACCAGGCCCTTCATCAGGCTCAGGTCAAAATGATGGAATCGATGCCATCCGTGACCAGCGGCCGCAAAACCACCAAGGCAAGTCGTAAAAAACGTAAACGCCGCTCCTTAATGAACAGTGCCGGCAAACTGTCCCGCTCGATCAGCTGGGGCAGCCAGAATAAGCTTTCCCGCCTGATTTTGATCTGTGCGATCTGTGTGGTCGGGGGTCTTGCTTTAGTCAGCTATGTCGGCCAGCAGCGTGCTGCCCGTTCTTTAGAAGAACAGAAACAGGCAAGAGCAGATGAACTCAGAGCGGAAGAAGAAACAACACAGCGTCTGGCGGAAGACCGCAAAAGCCGTCAGGATGACAGCTCAACGCCAGCCCAAAACTCAATTACGATTGCGACCACATCCACCAAAGGCGTTTATGATCTCAATGGATTCAACCCGGACAACCCGTCGATTCACATCAGCATTACCCCTGGCAATGCCCAGACGGTCACGATTCTCTGGAACGACACCCCGGCCTTTTCATCGGAAGTCAAAGAACAGTTTGCCTATGTGCTCAATGCCACAACCGATGGCACGCTGACGATTATCTTTGCCAACGAGCAGTCCCCAAGCAAGCTCTCGATCGATGATCTGGAAATCCCATCGGATTACATTACCGCTGATGCCCAACACCAGGCAAAGCTTCAGTTTAATGTGCACTTCAACAAGTCATCTTCTGACAGCTCTGCATCCAGCCAGTCTGAAGCAGCAACGCCGGAGGCTCAATCCTCCGATCCGAATACCGAACCGGTGGTTCCGATTGATGAGTACACGGCGCCTGTCGATGATGACCTCTATACGGACTACACCGATCCAAATGGTACCTATACGGATCCAGTCTACACGGATCCTGGATATACCGACCCTGGCTACAGCGATCCTGTTGATACGGATCCGGGAACGAATGATTTCCCAATGGATGCTCCAGGGTATGATGATGGATCTGGCGATGTCTATGTGGATGCCGATGGCAACCCGATTACCTGGTAGTTTCCAGTCTGTAATCCCTGATTTTTGAATCCGGATGGATTCTGCTCTTTGTGAGGATAGAAATGAAAAAAATGAACTTACCCAACAAGCTGACGGTGATGCGAATGATCATGGTTCCCATCGTCTGGGCCGCTTATCTTCTGATTCCGGCCGACTGGTGTGTGCTCAATGAAGCCACCGGTCTTTCCATGCGCAACGTGATTGTGCTGCTTTTGTTTGTGATTGCTTCCTTAACCGATATGCTGGATGGCAAAATCGCCCGCAGCCGCAATCTGATCACTTCGTTTGGAAAGTTTCTTGATCCAATTGCCGATAAAATGTTAGTCAACACCACACTGATTCTGCTGGTGTACACCCATGAAGCGGCAATTCTTCCGGTGTTGTTGATGATTGCCCGTGACCTTGTGGTCGACGGTCTGCGCTTTTCGGCAGCCAGTCAGGGAGAAGTGGTTTCGGCCGGCTTTTCCGGCAAACTGAAAACCGTCTTACAGATGGTTGCCATCCCTTTATTGTTGCTTTGCAATTTCCCATTCAACTACCTGCACCTGCCGATTGCTGAAATTGCCTTATGGGCAGCCGCAGTGGTTTCCCTGTATTCCGGATGGGTTTACTTTGATCAGCTCAAAGACTACGTTCTGGAAACCATGTAATCCAGCGTCCAGAACGAATTTAACCCTCTAAAACCAGTGAAAATGATCAAGCAGCCTGCCGAGTGCGGGCTGCTTTTCTTCGTTTTACGCAGATTTTGCGTATGATGGAAGCAGAGCCTTTTCGAAAGCGTTCGCAACGCCCGCGATTCAAAAAGGCAAAAAAATTTAAAGAAATTTTTAAATGGACATAAATACTGTCACAATATCCTGTATAACTATTATAGAAATCAAGTGACAGAAAATCAGCGCGGCTCTGTAAACAGATTCGGCGCATAGACGTATAGATAGATAGAATAGACGTATAGATAGAAAGGAAGTCATGAAGTATGGCAGCAAAAAAAGCAGAAAAAGAAAAAACAAAGTCCAAGGACGAACTCCTTGCGGGCGTAATTAAAGATATTGAAAAAGAGTATGGTAAAGGATCCATCATGAAACTTGGAGACCGGGCCGGAGTCGACGTTGAACCGATTCCTTCCGGATCCCTTCTGCTGGATAAGGCACTGGGCATTGGCGGTTATCCAAAAGGCCGTATTATTGAAATTTATGGTCCAGAATCTTCCGGTAAAACCACGCTGGCTTTACACGCGATTGCGGAAGTCCAGAAACGCGGGGGCCGGGCAGCCTTTATCGATGCGGAAAACGCAATTGACCCGGTTTATGCCAAACACCTTGGGGTAAACATTGATGAACTGATTCTCTCCCAGCCGGATTCTGGTGAACAGGGTCTGAACATCATGTTGATGCTGATTGAAAGCGGCGCTGTGGATCTGGTTGTTGTTGACTCCGTAGCTGCTCTTGTTCCTCAGGTCGAACTCGATGGGGAAATGGGCGAAATGCAGGTCGGCGCGCAGGCTCGTATGATGTCCAAAGCAATGCGTAAACTTTCCGGTATGATGAACCAGAACGACTGCACCGCCATCTTTATCAACCAGCTCCGTTTAAAAGTTGGCGTAATGTATGGCAACCCGGAAACCACTCCTGGTGGATACGCTCTGAAGTTCTATGCTTCAGTTCGTATTGAAATCCGTAAGAGTGAAGTTGTTAAAAACGGTACGGAAATTGTCGGAAACAAAGTCAACGTCAAGATCGTTAAAAACAAGGTGGCTGCTCCATTCCGCAAATGCCAGCTTGAAATCACTTATGGTCAGGGTCTGAGCGCCCTGTCTGAACTGGTGGATCTGGCTGTTGAATACGACGTCATCAAAAAATCCGGTTCCTGGTACTCCTATCAGGGCGATAAGATCGGTCAGGGTAAGGAAGCCGCCAAGGAATTCCTGAAAGCCAATGAACCGATGCGTGCTGAAATCGAAGGCAAAGTTCAGCAGCTGATCCGTGGATCGAATTTAAGTGACGATATCGATGCTGACGATCTGGCCAGAGAAAAAGAAAAAGAAGAACTCGACTTAAATGATGAAATCGAAGCAGATTTCGAAAACATCGATCTCGAGACCGGCGAAATTATTGAAGAGTAATTCGAAAAAGCAAAAAATCGATCAACCAGTCCTTTAAACAGCGGCTGGTTTTTCTTTTGCCTGACGGAAAGTTTTGGTATTTTTCACAAACAACACCCGGATAAACAACTAAAAATAACCCAAATCTCCCATTATCGCCATGAAAGATGCAGGGAGTGGCTATAATAGACAAAATGCCTCAAAAAAGGACGGATGATTTTTGTCCGCATCAACAGAAAGAAGGAAAGAGAAATGGCCCGAATGAATCACGATGCCTATCCTGTTCTTGACCATGCGTCTCTGGTCAGCCCGGTGGTTTTTGTGGTTGACATGGTCAATGGATTTGTCAAAGAAGGAGCTCTGGCAGACCCAGCCATCGCAACGTGTGTTGCCCCGATTGAAACGCTTCTCAAAAGCTGCACTCCGGTCCAGACGATTTTTGTCAATGACACCCACGAACCGGACGCGGCCGAGTTTGCCAGTTTTCCCCCGCATTGTCTGAAGGGGAGTCAGGAAGCCCAGGTTGTGGATGAACTGCAGCCTTATGTTTCCACGGTTCTGGAAAAGAACGCCATCAGCGCCGCTATGGCACCTGGCTTTTTCGAACTGCTCGAAACTCTGCCTGAAAAGGCAGATCTGATTGTCACCGGGTGCTGCACAGATCTTTGTGTGCTTCAGCTTGCCCTGCCTTTGCAGGCCTGGATCAATCAGAACAACCGCAAAGGCATGCGCGTTATTTTGCCAGTGGATTGCGTGGAAACGTATGGAATCCCAGGCGTTCATGAAGCGGAAAGCTGGAATGAAATGGCGCTGGCCAATATGGCGGCCAATGGCATTGAAGTCGTCAGCTCGATTCAATAACGAGATAAAGCGACAACAGACATTCTGCACCTGTTTTTGGCAAAACAGGACAGGCTGAATCAAAAACGAAAACAGAATCCCTTTAAACATGGTTTGGATTCCATCCGCAGACAAACCGGATGGATCGGATCAACAATCAGAAGAAGAGAGCATAGGTTAGAAAGGACCTGCCCTGTAACAAGCATGAAAGATGGACGTAATTTATCCCTGGTCATGGATTTCTATGAACTGACCATGAGCCAGGTATACATGAACAATCATAAAGACGAAGAAGTCGTTTTCGACCTGTTTTACCGCCGCAACCCTGACAATGGCGGATTTGCGATTTTCGCAGGACTGAATCAGATTATCGAATACATTCAGGATCTGCGCTTTGATCCTGAGCAGATTGAATATCTGCGCTCGCTGCATCAGTTCTCTGATGAATTTCTCGATTATCTGGCTGATTTTCGCTTTACGGGCGATCTCTGGTCTGTCCCGGAAGGAACCCCGGTTTTCCCATATGAGCCATTAATCAAGGTCAGAGCCCCGCTGATTCAGGCCCAGCTTGTGGAGACAGCGCTGCTTCTGGCCGTCAATCACCAGACGCTGATCGCAACTAAGGCGCGCCGCATTGTGCAGGCAGCCAAAGGCAAAGCTGTTATGGAATTTGGTGCACGCCGCGCTCATAACTTTGACTCTTCCATTGAAGGAGCCAGAGCCGCTTATATTGCAGGTGTCGCTGGCAGTGCGACAACGGAAGCCGGCATGAAGTTTGGCATTCCCGTTCTTGGAACCATGGCTCACAGCTTCGTGCAGAGCTTTGATACCGAATACGATGCCTTCCTTGAATATGCCAGAACCTATCCACAGGCCTGCACCGTTCTGATCGATACGTATAATACCCTGAAATCCGGTCTGGAAAATGCGATCCGCGTAGCGAAAGAATACCTCGAACCGAATGGCTACCGTCTCAAAGGGGTTCGCATTGACTCCGGCGATATGGCCTACCTTTCCAAGAAGATCCGCCGCCGTCTGGACGAAGAGGGTATGCAGGACTGTGCGATTGTGGTCTCCAACTCGCTCGATGAATATCTGATTGAATCGCTTGTGGATCGTCAGGGGGCAAAAATCGACTCTTATGGGGTTGGTGAAAACATGATCGTTTCCAAAAATTCGCCAGTCTTTGGGGCAGTGTATAAAATGTCGGCGCTGGAAGAAGATGGCCAGATGATTCCAAAGATCAAAATCTCGGAAAATGAAGAAAAGATCACCAATCCGGGCGACAAGACCGTATACCGGATTTACAACCTGGAAGATGGCAAGGCCATTGCGGATCTGATCACGCTGGCGGATGAAGTCATTGATCCCCATCAGGGTCTGACGGTTTACCATCCGATGAACAAATGGAAAAACAAGATCATTGAAGCCGATACGTATGAAGTGCGTGAGCTGATGGTGCCAATCTTCCAGAATGGCGAGCTTGTCTACAAAGAACCATCCCTGGTAGGCATCCGGGACTATTGTGCCCGTGAACAGGAAACACTCTGGGATGAAATCAAGCGCTTCTCCAATCCTCAGGAATACTATGTAGACCTCTCGGAAAAACTGCTCGATCTCAAACTGGACATGATCCAGCAAAACCGCTAGAAACCAGAACAGGCCAGATTCTCAAATGGGGGTTTAACAGTTTCAAGTAATATTATAAATTCTTTTATTTAATACCTGAACAATTCATCAAAACCGACAAATGGCCGGAAACACCTTTAAAGAACGTGTTTCCGGCCATTTTGCTTTTCACCAAACAGGTGAGTGTAAATCGTTCATCATTCCTATACAATATTAGCTACGCAACCAAAAAAGAAAGGATTTTGAACAATGACACACACCCTGAACAACAGTATGGCCGGTTTTATTCCTGAATGCAACATTTCATTTAATGGAGGGGATCTTTCTTCCGATACCGGTGCAATTCTCCCTCTCGATTTCATCAATTCTAATTTACTTCTTCAGCCTTATGCAGACCTTCCTTTTTCGGACGAAAGACAATCCTGCCATCAGAGAAATTCCAACTTCTCTTTGATGATCCAGCAGGTTTTCAAGTATCTCCTTGGTTACTCATCTCAGGCTGATCAGGAGGTTCTTGCCAAAGACCCAATTCTCTGTCAGTACTTTCAGGGGATTTCTTCCCAAAGCTCTGTCAGCCGTTTTTTCAGCCGTGTCTGTGAAGATACGAATA
>CAJTLE010000004.1 GCA_910577085.1 uncultured Allobaculum sp.
GTCAACATCTTTTGTGAAATATTTTTAAGAATTTCACAATCGATTATTTCTTCGATATCTAAAGATGATTTGCGTCAGGTCAGCAGCTGTGTGCCGCGTTTCCTTAACGCTCATATAGGATACCATCTGTCCTGACCAAGGTCAAGCACTTTTGTGAAGTATTTTTGTTCATTCACAAATAGACCTTTTTCTGGCTTTGGGGATTCGCTCTGGCTGTTCTGGTTTGAATCTAGACTGCCCTTTCGAATCTGCGATGATATTCATCTATAAAAAAATCCCTACCACCTCGCGGGCGATAGGGTTTTATTATGACGGATCACTCGAAAATGTCAAGAAAAACATTTCAGGGCAATGCAGCAAGGTAAAGAACCGCTCCACTAGAAAAGAGGCCTGGAATCCTCTGCTCGAATGAGCAGCAGGACTCCAGGCCTCTTCCTATATAAAGATCAGTTATGGATATCAATGGTTCCTGTCCTTTTGTTCTGACCAGCGATCAAAAACTTAATGTTCACCATGATCTTTTCTGTTTTTGTTGCGACGCAGACCAATCAGACTCAACAGGCCAGCACCAGCAGAAACAAACAGTGCACTTAAATCCGCCATCATTCCGGTTAATGCTGCAGTATGAGGAGTTGTTTTCGCCTTCTTTTCGATTTTTGGAAGGTTTGTCTGTGTGCGTAAGATGGTCGGTGTACCAGTATGGGAAACAGTGTCACTTGTTGACGGGGTGTTTGTTGTTTTTCTATTGGTTCTGGATTTGACATTCATCTTTGGTGTCTTTGGTTGTGGTGTAGTTGGTTTCTCTGGAGTATTCGGTTTGTCCGGGGTTGGAGTATCTGGGGTATCCGGTTTGTCCGGGGTTGGATGATCTGGAGTATCTGGTTTATCTGGAGTGTCTGGTTTGTCCGGGGTTGGAGTATCTGGAGAATCCGGCTTATCTGGGGTTGGAGTATCCGGGGTGTCTGGTTTATCTGGGGTTGGAACATAGAACATATTGTTGTAGCGGATGAACTCAGCCCTAGGGGTACCGTCGACAATTGACTGTTCATGTTTGGCTTCCTGAACATTGACTTTCATCTTTACAACCATCTGTATGGTGACTTCTTCTGTTTCTTGTCCTTTTCCTTTATGCCAGTTCTCACCATTGCCATGCTGTTCATTATGACCATCCAGTACGGCGTTGGCGATCAGACGGCCATTGAACTCGCCATTTCCAACTTCTACTGCTGCATTTGGTGCCAGGATAGATCCATACCATGTCTTATCAAAATTCAGGCGGCCGCCGTAGTTTCCAAAGTTAAACATGACGTTGGCATTATATGGAGAGAAGGCCTGTGATGTTTCGTTTGGACGGATATTGGCCCGAATATCATAGGCGGCTGTATTCTGATCAAGGCCAGTGACGTTGATCAGAACTTTTTTGTCTCCCATATTCTTCAGATGGGTGAACTGATCGCTGCTGTTGAGAGAGCGTAAATCATCAATACTCATATTCACCAGATAAGTGCCATCTTCACTGGTTGGGCAGACAGAGCAGTCAATCCGAATATCTTTATTGCCCTGGCTGTCCCGTTCTGTTGATTTAGCAATCTGATCTACAACTGCCTGGGCTGCCTGTTTGGCTTCTTCACTCTTAGCCGCAGCAACGTTGGTCTGATTTTGCAGATTGACCGCATACTCAGCCAGTTTACTTAATGCTTCATCAAAATCGATTGGGGTTTCAGCTTTCTCAATACCTTTGATATTGCCCTGGTTTTTATAGATTGTCTGAACCTTACCATCTGCATCGGTTTTGGTCAGCGTATACAGATCTTTCTGACCTGGATCAGAATTCTGCGTAATTGTGTAGTCTTTGTCTCCGATGATCAGATACGAATTCGTATTGTTCATCGCAAAGCTGCCGCTGTCTTTGAAGGATCCGACGTAGTTCAAATCTTTATTGGAATAATCAAGCCGGTCGGTTCCGGATGGATTCTTATCAGAGCCAATTCCGATATATGGAGTGCTGGCATCCATTTCTCCGACTGCAACATTGGTGTTCGTATGGCCAGTCCATTTAAAGGTTTTCGCAAAAACGGAGAAATTACCTGCATCGCCTAATCCTGTCAGACCATCACTGTACAGGAACTTGGCTTTCCAGGTATTACTTTGAAGATCTGGATTTACAGGCTGATCTGGGTCTTCCGGTTTATCCGGGTTCTGTTCAGGCTGTGGAGTGTTGCGGGTAATGTCATAAATCTGTTTTCCGGACAGAGTCATGGTAATCAGCTGGTCATCTTTTCCGCTCAAACCACTGGCGTGAATTCCGGAAAGTGTATAGGTTGTATCATCGCCAACCTTCACTTCTTTGAGCGTTGCACTCTGTGGCTGACCATCTGGTCCCGTAACCGTAATGGTTACACCTTTCGCATTGGCAACACCAGCCAGTTTCAGAGTGACATCTGCACAATATTTGCCATCTTCGCTGTCATCTTTAACGATTACGGTTGCGCCGGCAACTGTTGGCAGTTCATGAGTTGGGGTGGTGACATTTCCGTTTCCATCGAGCTGACGGGCATGGGTTTCCATTTCTACAGTTACCGATCCTGGATTGACTTGATGTTCAATCGTTGCGTCGTTGTAGGTGGTTACTTTATTCACCTGACTGCTGCTCTGCTCTTCATCGACGATGACATCTTTGATTCGATTGCCATCTTGATCAAAGACATAATGGTCCTCTCGAATATCGCGATATGGCATGCCATCAGGCAGAACATACCAATTCGTAGTCCGTTGACCGATCACTTTTCCATCGGCATCTTTCAGATCTTCGACTGTGGTCACCGGAGTCAGTCCAGTTACATCCGGACGGTCGATTTCTTCGGTTACGACTTCAGTCTGCCCAGTTTTTTGCCAAGTGTACTTGCCATCCACGTCCTTTTGCGCTTCGTCAGGGACTTCATCTGGTCGATACTCAGTTGTGCCGTTGTGTTTAGTTTTGTGGTCATTGACTGGAACCAGATCAACCTGAATCTGGTTAGTATTCAGTGCACTGGAATCTTTGATATCCGCTTCTGCATCGGGAGTTGAACCTGTCATATTTTCATCAGCTGGCACAGTCTGATCAGTAGCTCCTTTCAGTTCACCATTGGAAGACTCTTCCTTCTTATTGGCCTTGGCTGAATCTTCTGACTGAGTCTGATCTTCTGTTGATGTCGGTTTGTCTGCCTGTAATGTGCCCTCAGACCCTTGAACTGGTTTGTTTTCCTGATCAGCAGAGGCAGAATCTTCACTTTGAACATCGGTATTTTCAACAACTGGAGATCCATTCACACTTAAAACTGTCTTCTGATCAGAAACTGTAACGCGAATGGTGTCTGTGGTCTTTTCTTGGTTATCCTGATTCTCCTGAGCATGCACTGCAGTTGGCAGGGCACCAAGAAACAGTGTCTGTGCAAGAAGAACGGTGGAGAGGTTTCGAATTGCTACGTTATATTTTTTCATAGTCTATATCTGCGCCTTTCATTCAATAAAATCGTATTTATATGACATTTTTCGGTCTTTTTTTCGAGTTCTTAAAATCTGAATTCTTGTTTCATTATTTTCTGAAATATATAATGTTAACTGGGAGCTTTTGCGATTTGAATATATTTATTTGGCAGACTCACTTTCTTCCTGAATTCACCGCCAATTGCCTGTTTTGGTCTCAGACAGAAAAAAACGAGTCTCTCAGTCTAGCGCGGCAGCCATTAAAACTCTTCTTCATCTTTTTACGGTGATTTTCTTTGAGGTTTCTATCCCTCCCTATTTCAGCTGGAATCTGGATGGTCAGATTTTCAGGCCGCTTCCAAACAGCCTACAAAGACTTTTCAGTTTGGATAAGACACAAAAACCCAGCCGATGGTCTCGACTGCCAAATCTGTCTTCACAATATTTCATGATAAAAACAACAATTCAAGCTTTGCATAGAAAATGGTCTGGGAAGCACACAAAAACAGATCTCAAATCATCAATTCAAATCCATATTTAAAATCAATGTTCAAAATCTGTATTAGGTATAAATGGTTTCCTGAACATTTTCAGTCTGTTTCCTGCATCTCTCTGGCCTCCGGCTTTCAGATTTTCAGTCTGGCTGATCACTCTTCATGCTGAAGATGGATGAAAATAACGCGATCTATTTCCAGCCCCGCACTGATAAAGCGGACAGGACTCAAGAGATAGAAACAGTTAAAACGTATGCGTGGTAAATCCAGATGACCAGAAACGGAATCGTAACGGATCCAGAAGTTTCCAGAGGGCCTGACGGCCTTAACAACCGAACACGTTCTTGATCTGATTCCAATAGAAGCAGATGTCTCTTTCATGCCATGCTTTTATCTGGATTCACCGTAGTCTGTACAACGCATGAACGAGGACAGGATCAATGACTCATTTCCTGGTTCAGATTTCTGTTTCAGGTCTTTTTGTTTCTTTTCTGTTTACAGGTACTGGCTGCAGGATGAAATCAGTCCATCTTGGAACTTGGCTGATCGAAATATTCGGTCATCTCTTTTCCGCCTCTCTTTTTGCAAGATTCAAAGGGCACAGGGATCAGACCGCTGCAAAACCGCAGGCCATGTGCGCTTCACGGAGATTGTTTTATTTAGATAGCATATGTGATTTAATTATCTATTTACATAAACTGATTTAGATTGTTTTATTAATTTCAAATCCGCCTATCCGCTCGGCCTCTCTATTGTTCCATATGGTAGATTTTCAATCCAGCGGATTGCTCACAAATTGCAATGTATGATTTTTACGATATATAAAATTCTTTCATATTATCTATGTATGGGCTTAAAGCAAATTTCTTGATCTTTTCAAATTGTAATTCCACTTTCTGGATGAGCTGAACATCCTGCCACTCTCAGCCTGGCCTGTTGATTAGCCGACTGTGTTAACATTCGGCTGCGCCTTTTTCTTGCCGATCTCCAATCCATATCCCGACTTTCTGTATAGCTCATCACAACAGCCTCATGAAACTGTCCGTGAATTTATCTGAAATCCAGAAGTGGTGCACATAAAGATGCCAGCAGGAACTGCGAGCTTTTTCTTAAAGATTGTCTGGACGTTGTGCAAAGTTGCGCATCATCAGGCATATCGGTCCGACTCCATTCTCTCGCTTCATCTTCCTGATTTATGAATATCTGATTTTGGGTCACCAACAATTTTTCCTGCATATAGATTTCTATCGATCAGTCAATATATTCAGCCGGATTTTCGATCTTTTTTCTCATAGGTCTGTGAAATATGATATCTTTTTCATATCAAATACCCGAACTCAGTCTGGGGGCTGCTGAAAACAAAAGGACTTGGAAAAAGAATACTTCTCTTCGTTTTATTCTGTTTCATTCCATTTGCATTTAATTTCCGCACCAGAAACCAAATCTGCCTCAGTCAGTCTTCAGAGCGGAACATCTGAGACGGTATTTTTATATTGGATAACGATTTATTTTTGAATCCAGACTGTTTTTGCCTTTGCATTCTATCATGCCTGTTTGCACAATCCAAATTAGAAGGAATGCACCATTGACCTCTATCGGATTTTTTCTATATCTATTTTAAGCATGTACTTATCTATTGTTTTTGCTTTTGAAAGGAGCAATGTCTTCCATGCCAGTAACCATTCGCGATGTTGCCGCGTTAGCCCAGGTATCGCCTTCAACGGTTTCCCGCACCATTCGTAACAGTTCTTCGATTTCTAAGCGCACCCAGGACCGGGTTCGCAAAGCCATGGCCCAGCTTGGGTATGAGCCTCCTACCCCGGCTGAAGCTTCAGCTGAAAACAAACCGCTTTCCGTTCTGGGGATTATCATGCCGCCTTCGGCTGACATCGCTTATGAGAATCCCTTCTATCTGGAAGTGATCCGTGGGATCACCCAGTTTGCCAATATGCGTCATTGCCTGAGCGCAACGATCACAGGGAAAGACGATCAGGAAATCATTCAGGCGATTCGTCAGCTTCAGAAAGCCGATTTTTCCAGCTCGTATATTGTTCTATTCTCCCGCAAGGACGATCAGGTCATTCAGTATCTCTACGATGAAGGCATCGATTACGTTCAAATCGGCCAGCCCGCAAACAATAAAGCAGAAACGGTCTGCGTCGACAACGACAACATTCAGGCCGGCTACGATGCGACTGCCCATTTGGCCCATATGGGTCATAAACGAATCGCCTTCATTGGGTCCCCTTCCAGTGAGATCTATTCAGCCAGCCGCCGACGTGGATATCGGATGTACCTCAATGAGCACAGTCTGCCCAATCTTCCGGAACTGTCTTTGGAAATTGAGCAGGGCGATGACGAAGGTCTTGAACAGATCCGCGAACTTCTGGATCGTAAAAATCCAAACTATCCAACTGCAGTCGTTGTCAGCGACGATATTTATGGCATCATCGTCCGTCAGATCTGCGCCGAAATGGGCCTGATCATTCCAACTGACCTGTCGCTGATTTCCTTTAACAATTCGTATTTCTGTATGTTGACTGACCCAGCCTTGTCTTCCATCGATGTGAATGCCATCCAGCTTGGAATCGAAGCTGCCAGTCAGGCATTAAACCACCTTGAAAATGCTGGTCTGATGGCCTCCCGCACGCTGGTTCCGTATCAGATCATCAAACGCCAGAGCTGCTGCCCGCCCCATGCGGAGACTGAAAACGTTTCTGGGTCAGATAAAACTTCTGAAAATCAGGCAGTCAATCCATAGTCACCAGCATCTGTTTTCTGGAGACCTCATTTCCAGAAGACTCTGCCCGATTCAAAAAGTAAAAAACGCCCCTGTACCTGGGTGAACGATTCAAATTTCGTTTCACCTGGTACAGGGGCTTTGTCATTTTCAGATTTCAGCTTCGATTTTCTGGTTGATCTGTTTTTTCTGCCAGAATCTGGCCCATCGAGCTGTTGCTGGTTCAGCGCTTAGTCGAGAACTTTCTGGAGAACTTTTTCAGTTTCTTTTCCTGCGCGTAAGAAAGAACAAGCATTGCACCGGCTGCTGTTCCACACATCAGCCAGAAATGAGCATCCGTTTTATGGGCTGTTGGAGCGCTTTTGGAAGACCCGGATGGTTTTGCCTGAGTGGATTGTGAGTGGGAAGAATTGGTGCCGCCTAAATTTACTCCGTTGTTCGAGCTGTTCGAACTGTTGCTGGAATCATTACTGGAACCGCCATTCGAGCCGCTGCCCGATCCACTGTTCGATCCGTTTCCGGCGTTTCCATTGCTGGAACCATTATTCGATCCATTGTTGGATCCGTTGCCAGAACCATTGTTGGAACCATTATTCGATCCGTTGTTGGATCCATTATTAGAACCATTGTTCGTGTTGTTATCGGAACCGCCATCATTACCGTTGCCATTACCGCCGCCGGATCCACCTCCAGAATTGTCTGGACTCTGATTTTTACGGGCATTGATGAATACAGCCGGCTGTGAGGGTTGACTCAGTGTATAACTGAGCTGGCCATTCTCTTCCGTGACGACGTACGTCCAGCTCATAATGGACTGATCATAGTAAAATTCGTCGTTCTCTTCGCCAATTTCTTCCAGAGTCACGGTATAGGTTCCAGGCTGCGTAAAGGTCAGTGAAAGGGGCGGAATGGTTCCATCAGCCTTGTTTGTTACTGTGAGATTGCCTTGCTCATCAACGGTCAGATCATCATTGAGATTCACCGCCCAGCCATCGATCTGTTCAGAATTGACTGTGTACTGGAAGGTAAACTGGCCTTCCGACAGTGTGTCATTGCGCATGATTTTCTTTGCGGGAGCAAAGGCAGGAGTGGTGATTGGAGTCCGCTTGCAGAAATTGCTGAAGACCAGCGGATCCAGCTCTTCCTTGTCTTTATCCCAGTCAATCTTATCTACATCTTTAAAGATCGTTACGGATTCAATATAAAGAACGCTTGTCTGATCTTCGGGATTGGCCTGATCGGCATCCGCTGCTGAATCGTCTGGATCCGTCAGAGATTCAGCTGGTTTTGTTCCAACTATTACTGTGATGGTATACACGCTCGGATCAAAATCGATGTTGCCAACCGGATAGCCGCCAAGCTGAGGGATTTCTTTGAGCGTATACATATAGGTGCCCGGAGCGTTGTAAGTCACACCATCGAGAACATTAAACTGTTCTCCTTCCGGTTTAAAGAAACGATAGGTCGACTCACCCGATGGATCCGATGAAGTCAGTTCAAACGTAAAACTCAGATTCTTTTCTTCCTCCGTTAATGGAGAGCCATTTCTATGTTCGAAATGCTTGATGGCTGGAATGGTCAATGCTTCGTCAGGATCAAACACAGCTTTGTAATAGTTATAAAACTTGGCCTTGTCGATTATCGTCTGGGGATTCTTGGCATTGACATAATACACGCTGGCTTCAAGCTTACTGGAGGCTGCAGGATTTGCAGGCGGTGTAACCTGAACAACTGCATATTCTCTTGATTGATCAATCTTCGCTCCATATCCAGCCAGGTTATGGGGATCATTCTCAGTGATTTTGAAGAAGTAGTTTCCCAGTCTGTTAAAAGTCAGGCTGCCAAACTGGAAATCTCCCGTCTTGTTATTGGGCAGTGTCTGCAAAATTGCATCGGTTGGTGCCATGGATCGGTCCACCTGAATGATTCCCTGTTCATACGCCGCTTTTGTCGATTCATCTGCCCAGGTCATTGAGAAAGTGAACAGATTCTGAGTTTTAACCAGCTGATCATTGAAATAGACTTCCCCTTGCAGATTCGCCGAGGCCGGCTTGTAAAAGTAGGTATTTTCAAAGACTGGAGACTGCTCGGCTGGTAACGGTACAAGTGTTGTCGTGCCTGTCTGGCTGGCTTCTGAATTCTCAGTGTCCCCTGTTTTGTCTTCATTTTCAACGCTCCATGTTGGTGTGACTTCAAGTACATCCGCGTCCTTGTCAGGTCTTTTGGTGACACTTAAAGAAAGATGATAGATCTTGGAAGAATAGGTCATGCCATCAACATTTCCGCTGACTTCTCTGAATTTATATTCATAAGTATGACCAGCATTTTTTGCTTCAAAGTTAATTGGGCCAAAGGAAATCAGGGTTCCGGCATTATTGACAATCAGTGTCCTGGTATTTCCATCCGTCTGGATGTCCCCTTCTGGCATCGGCGCCTCTGGATCTGTCGTACTCATTTCAAACTGGAACGTCTGCATGGCCTCAGGCAGTCCATCCGTATCTCCCGCCAGCGTCTTGGTCAGAATGGGGGTATACACCGCATTGTCAATGGCATAGACATTGGTAAAGGAAATCTGGTCAACAGGCTGGGGCGTTTCCATTTGATTTCCGTCCTGATCCTGAAGCCGGGTGATTACTGGTTTTGAAGCGGTCAGTTTTCCATCTGTCGGATTCTGAGTGATCTCAAGCGTAACCCGATAGACTTCCATAGACTCTTTAATGCCCGGAAGATCATTCTGACCACTGCGACTTTCGGAGATGTAATACGAATAAGTGCCAGGCTTGTCAAAAGTCACGGATCCAAAAGCAAATTCATGATTTGGACTTTGACTTGTAACATTGACTGTATTTGGTGATGGAAGCGGGACATCCATTGGGCTTTCTGCATCGATTCGGATCTGGAAGACGTCGTCCTCTTGCCAGCTGCGGCCTGAAAGAATCTTCACTCCGCTAAAACCAGTCTGCAGCGAACTCAGGGTCAGTGGTTCTGGCTGGTAGGTATTGATAAACGCAATCGGCTCTGTTCCCTGCGGCAGGACAGTGGCATCAACAGCCGGAGTGATCGAGGTAAAGCCTGGCATGCTCTGGCTGGTGTCTTCTTCTACATGAAGGCTGGCATAAAGCGGCAGAGCATGGAGGCGGATCTTTTCTCTGTTTTTCAAAGTAAAGGATCCCTGGCCATTTACAATCTCAACCGGATCCATCGCAATATAGATATCCGGGCTTTGCGGGGTCAGCTTTTCGGCCTCTAAAGTCCCGTTCCATGGCTGGCCATTGGCATCGTTCAGCGTAATCAAGAAGCGGAAATCCTGGTCTGGAATGGTCAACGTCCGGTCTGCCTGGACGAATTTATACACTTCCAGATCGGTATTCACGCCATAGACGATCACGCCATTGTTGCCATACTGAATCTTGCGCAGACCATCTTGAAGGTCTCCCTTCTGTCGGAAAGGTACGCTGTCGGTTACGTTTTCATCTTTTTCGAGCTGGTATTGGCTCCAGGTATTGTCAGTTTCTGTGGTGGATGTTTCTGGGGCCGGAGCTGGCTGGGAAGCGGGTCGAAAAGTGGCTGTGGCTCCACTTTCAAAATCATTCTTACCCTGTTTGTAAAAGGCATTGGCATAAAAACGGATCTGATCATTTTCCTGGTGCTCTCCGATCCATTGGAGTGCATCCGCATCCAGATCGGAACAGTTGAGCGTATTGGTCATGACCGGTTTAATCTGGGTCTTGTACTGCAGGGAAATTGGCAGAGCCGGTATGGTTTCCACGTCCTCCCGTCCATTTTTCCGATAATAAGTCATTGGCAATAAAGCAGCCGGAAAGCGAAAGTGAACTTCATCCCCCTGCTTGCCTGAATGAGTAGTTACATCGACTTCTACCGTCAGGGCAAGATCGTAAAGTTTCTGACCAGTCAGCACATTGCCCTCAACAAAACCGGAATACCGATACGTTGTGGTATTCCCATTCTGGTGGATGTAAACCGGTTCGTACTGAAAGCCCTGATAATTCAGCAGTGGATTGGAACAGACTTCCATCCAGTCTCCCATCTGGTCAGTCATCGTGGTATATCCGCTCAGACTCGGAGCATCCGGATTGGTTTCAATCGGATAGCCGGATTCCATGGTCATGCTTTCAAAAATGGTCTCAAAGACATTCAGCAACGCACTCGGATCCTGGGCACTCATATAGTAGCGATAGGAGTGGCGCAGACCAAGATCCCCTTTGGTTGAGTAGTTTTTTGCATCTGGAAAGTTGCTGGAGAGGGCCTGCATGAAGCGATTCTCATTATCTTTTCGACTATCTTCCGGAAGCAGAATTGAAGCGTCCGGATCGGCCGTGCCGAAGATTCCGATCGAGTAGACCGTTCCCTGATAGCCGCTTTTAATCTGATATGCATTTTCAACAGCCGAATCCGCAATACTGCGGGTAAAGCCATAGCCATTGGAGGGAACCCCGTCGCTGAAGAAAATCACAACTTTGCGGCGACTGCCAGTTGAAGGCGTCGACTGCAGCAATTCTCTTGCTTTGATGAAGGCTTTATCGGTATACGTCACGCCAAAGGGCTTCAGACCATCAATGACTTTCCTGGCCTGGCTCAGATCACTGGTCAGCGGAAGATTCAGATACGCCTCATCGCCAAAGGTAATGATTCCGATCTGGCTCTGTTCACTTGATTCACCCGCTTCCTGGTTGGACTCCTGGACTTCGTCGATGAATTCATTGACGGCTTTTTGCATCGCCTGCATGCGGGTCATCTGCTGCCCAGACGAATCCTGACCAAAATTCACTTTCATGGTTCCCGAAGTATCGAGAACCAGAACGATATCCATCGGTTCTTCGAGCTGTGTGCTGATTCTTTCGGCACTGGACAAAGCCGAGAGCTCAATATTGAATCCTTCGTTGCTCTGACGCACATTCTTAGAAGTCAGAACATCCCCTGCCCGATCCGGACTTGACTGCAAGACTGTAGTTGGATCCGTCATTTTTTCGACCAGCCGTGCCTGACTCGACTGGCCTGCTGGTTCGGTTGTCTGGGGTGAATCTGTTTCATCAAAAGTCTGAGCATGAATGTCTGTTGGCAGCATGGACAGAACCATGCTGGCGCTTAGAATTAAAGCTGTTAGAATCGTCACCCATTTAGCCAGGCCGATTTTTCCAAAATGTACTGTCACCACAATCATCCTTTCTGATTCTGAGAATTCATTTCCCTGTCATGCTTCTCTTTTTTCTGCCTCTTTTTCAGATTGCTGCTGGCAGAAAAAAAAACAAAGGAAATACCCACCATGCAAAACTGCACTCATCTGGACTTTTCTTTTGTCTTCACTTTAACAAAACATAAAGATGCATAAATTTAAAATAACCGAAAAATCACTGCTCTGTCAGTCGGTTTTGTTGATATAATCATCATTTTAAGTTTATTCAGTAAACCATTCCATTCTCCGCTTCCTCTCTTTTTCCTTTATATTTATATCGACTATATTTTTATCGACCTTTTTGATGAGAATTCCAGATGCGGTCAACGTAAAACGTCTGTTCTCACTTCTCTTTCTGAAAAGCAGAAGTCAAAAACGCTGACCATCCAAAGACAGTCAGCGTATCAAGTTTATTAATTATTAAGATTCGTACTGAACCATAACTCCGAAGTGATCGGAAAGAATCGGCTGATTCACTCCATTAAAGACCACTTCACTCGAGAGGACAGGCACAGCCTGTTTGGACCAGACCAGATCAATCCGCCGGTGTTCGACTTCTTTCTGGTCATGCCAGCCATCAATCGTACCCGAAACTGTCCAGCCATCATCCTTGCGCAAAGCAGCTTCGTAAGTGTCCAGCCACCCGGAATTTCTGATCTCATCATAGGTTTCGTTGCGGACATTGGCGTCCCCGTTGAAGTCGCCCATCAAGAAGACTTGCGGCAGATCTGAAATCTTCTCTTTCAGCTTTTTCCATTCGCCGGCAAACGGTTCTTCTGGATCATTCCACCAGCTCATATGCGTACTGAAGAACCATCCATCTTCCGTTTCAATGCCAAGAGCCATCCGGATTCGGTAATTGGTATACTCGTAATCTTTCGACACCTGGAAATGCCGGACATTCAGAATCGGTTTTCTGGAAAAAATGGCCAGACCTTCATCATATTTGTCATAGCCGGCCTTCATGGGCAGCCAGGCAAAATAGTACTCCTGATTGAGCGCAATCAGTTTATTTTGAAGCGCGTTGGCATAGTTATCGGCTTTCATAGCCACAGCTTCCTGCACGGCTACATACCGAGGCGGTAAAGCCGGCAGCGCTTGCGCGCTCATGGTCTGATTGACTTCCTGCAAAGCAACAACATCAGGATGCTCTTGGGCGATAAATTCAGCAAGAACCTGTTGTTTCAGGTCCATTTCTGTTTCCTGAAGAGAATGGGTATTGAGCGTCAGAATCTTCATCATGGATAACTCCTTTATCTGGGATATTCAGTCCCGAAATTCTTAGAGAAGGTCGTTGATGTCAGATTTGAGGACATCGGCTTTTGGACCATAGATGGCCTGGATACCGTTGTCTTTTTTCACCAGACCCATTGCCCCTTCAGCCTTCCAGGCATCCAGATCAGCAACCAGGGATGGATCAATAACAGTAACTCTTAAACGAGTCATGCAGGCATCAACATCTTTAATATTATCGCGGCCGCCCAGCAGAGCAATAATGCGTTCTGGCTGAGAGTTGCCACCGCTTTTGGAACCAGATTTTGATTTGGAATCAGATGCATCATCTGAGCTGGAATCATCATCTGTGGAGTAGTTGCCCAGACGACCTGGAGTCGCGTATTTGAATTTCTTGATCATGAAGTACGATACGAAGAAACCAATAATGAAGAACAGCACGCAGGCAATCAGGAAGTTGAACAGGTCACCAGCAAGACCAGCCTGCAGGGACATTGGAATACGAGTGATGAACTCAAGGTTTCCAAAGGAATGCAGACGCAGATGGAAGATACCCGCCAGCGCAAACGCACAACCCTGTAACAGTGCATAAACAATATACAGAGGAATCGCACAGAACATGAACATGAATTCCAGAGGTTCGGTAACACCTGTCAGGAATACGGCAAGGCAGATGGAGATGAACATGGATTTGTACTGTTTCTTCTTATCTGCATCAACGTTGCGGTACATACCGAGTGCGAAGCCCATTAACAGACCTGTTGCACCAATCATCTGACCAACTTTGAAGCGGGCAGGTGTTACAGTGTTGAGCAGTTCGTTGTAGCTTGCAGCGTCACCAGCGTTCTTGAAGTTAATCAGGTCGTTGACCCATGCTAACCACAGTGGGTCCTGACCGTAAACAGCAGCACCAGCCTGAGCACCAGTCTGAATGACATAAGTTCCACCAAAGGACGTGTAGTTCATTGGGATTGTCAGCATGTGATGCAGACCAAATGGCAGCAGCAGACGTTCAAGAGTTCCGTAGATGAATGGAGCAAGAACTGGAGAAGTTTCCGAAGAAGTTGCAATCCATACACCGAAGCTGTTGATTCCAAGCTGGATGAATGGCCATACGATGGAAAGAATCAGGGCAATAATTACAGACCATACGATAACAACCAGTGGTACGAAACGTTTACCGTTAAAGAATGCCAGAGCATCTGGAAGTTTACGGTAGTTGTAGTACTTGTTGTAGATAATCGCTCCAGTAAAGCCGGAGATCATACCGATAAATACACCCATATTTAAAGCTGGAGCGCCCAGGACGCTGACGAAGTAGCCATCAACTGCCATGGTCTGTCCAAATAAGGTGTGAGTAAATGCATTTGGATCCGCCAGCATTGCATCGGTTACACCGAAGATCTGACCAGTAATGTTATTGATCAGAATGAAGGCAATACATGCCGCGAAGGCACCGCCGGCTCTTTCTTTGGCCCAGCTTCCACCAATCGCAATCGCAAAGAGCAGATTGAGGTTATTGATGATCGCCCAACCAATGTTTTCCATAACACTGCCGATCGTTGTAATGACCGCAATGTCATTTGCGCACATGCCAACCAGTTTTCCTAAAGAGATCATCAGACCAGCCGCTGGCATAACAGCGATTACGACCATCAGAACTTTTCCGAATTTCTGGAGGAATTCAAAGTTGATTTTGAATTTCTTCTTTTCCTTCTTGGCTTTCTTTTCTGCTTTTTTGTCTTCAGCAGCTTTTGGTTCTTCTTTTACAGTTACTTCTTTGGCAGCTTCTTCAGGAGCAGCTTCTTCGAACTGGAGCTCGAGAACTGGGGATTTACCACCAGTCACTTCAGTACCGACCACTTCAACGGCTGCACCATCTGCACCACCGCAGATCACCACTGGAGTAACTGTGTTCAGACCTTTGTTCTTTAAGAATTCCAGATCAACTTCTGCTACCAGATCACCGGCTTTGACTTTGTCGCCAGCTTTCTTGTGAACTGTAAAACCTTCACCATTCAGGCCAACTGTTTCCAGGCCGACGTGAACGAGCACTTCCTGTCCATTTTCACCTGTATACCCAAATGCGTGCTGAGTAGGGGCGATGGTTGTCAGGACACCATCAATTGGAGCGTAAATCTTTCCATCTTCAGGAAGAATGGCAGCGCCATCGCCCATCATTTTTCCAGAAAAGACTGGATCTGGGACTTCCGTGATAGAAATGACTTTTCCGCTCAGAGGAGCGGTGACCACGATTGTGGTCCGTTTTCCTTGCTTCATTTTTCCTCCTTTTTCCTTTTGAATGTCGTAAGCGTTTGCATAACCGTTTGTGCTTTGTTTGCGTTTTGTTTCACTCTGCCGCTCATCGCTCAGCCCGGCCTGTCTTTGCCATTTGACACTTTATTTACGGCTCTATAGTAACCGCTGCCGGTTCTTAAAGCAAGCGCTTTTTTGAAATTGTATGCGTTTTGTTTCGACAATTTGCGAATTTGTTTGCATTTCTCTTGCGCTTTGTATTGCATAAAGTTGCGTTCTTATCGAGTTGTCTTATTCCGAACAGTAAACAATCTTATTCAGACTTGTAAAAAGAACGTTTTGCGGAGCCCCAAAAAGCAAAACAAGTCATTTGTGATTTTCCTTTGGGATCCGGTTTCTCGCGAAAGTATCTTTTGGGGCAAAGAACAGACAGACTGCCAGACAGTTCCAGGAAAGTCCAGGTAAAGACAAATCTGAAGATATGCTTTGGCTTGGTAATTCTGTTCAATTTACTTTTTACCAAATTATGCAAATGATTTTCGACATTTTCTTTAAATTTAACCATATTTTAGCGGATATTTGTCTCTACACAGCTTACAGAGCCCAAATAAAAACGCTGAAATCCTATAAATTCCAGCCTTTTTTCAGAGTTTTATTCACAATACCAAATTTATCTCTTGAAAACATACAAATTCAATGCTAAGTCTTCAGATTTCGGCTTTGCTGCAAGGAATTTGAGTTTTTAACGTACGGCGTTCTTTCTGGCCATCCGTTTCAATCAGTTCGATTTCGGTACTGATCTTTTGACGCAATTCATCCTCAATAAAATTGGTAATCAAAAGATCTGCTTCCTTTAAAGAGCCAACCAGAAAGACATTGGCCACTTCAAATTTCGATTTGTCCGCAATGACAATCGTCCGGTTAGCGCTATCCAGCACGCTTCGCTCCCAGCCCATCTCTTCCGGTTTGCCTACTCCAATCCCAGAGAGATCTTTCAGGCCATGCGTTCCCAGAATTGCCAGGTCGAATCGGATCTGCCTGAGCATCTGTTCTGCAAAATAGCCATGGCATCTCCTTCCCTGTTCCCAATCAAGCCGCCAACCAGCAGAACCTGAAAATCCATTTCCAGTCCTGTCTCGGCCACATTCAAAGAATTGGTGACAATGGTCAGATCCTTTTTGGAGCGCAGCAGTTCCAGACCAGCATGCATGGTTGTACCTGTATCCAGATAAACGACCATGCCATCCCGGATTTCCTCGATGGCGCGCCATGCTACCACTCTTTTTTCTTCCACATTGGAAGCGCAGCGCTGTTCAAAAGGAAGCTCAATCAGATTCCGGTTGGCTCTGGCAAAACCATGGCCGCGGACAATCAAGCCTTCTTTTTCCAGAGCATCGAGATCACTGCGGATTGTCTCGCCCGTCACGCCAGCCTGTCTGGCCAGCTCATTGACCGACAGGGCTTCATGATCTAAAAGCAGATCAAAGATCTGTCTCTGGCGGTCTTCTTTTTTTCCCATCCTCTTTCTAGTCCCCTTTCCAGATTCATCCTTTTTCTGATCGTTTTTTGATTCAAACTTTGATATCAAAATTCTACCTCTGATTTTATTTTGATAAAAAAGAATTTTATTTGGATATCAAAATCAGGATGGAAATCCAGAAGATATCCATCCATACTGAAACCATCAGCAGGAACGCCTGTCAGCGTTTTCAAAACAAAGCTGTTCTGGTTCAAGAGCTCCTGCCCGTCTTGCCCAGTGGGAATGGGGCGAAGGTTCGCCCTCTGAATCCGTCCATTTGCCCATCCTCCCGTAAATGTGAATCAGTCCCTGCATAAATATATAGAAAACAAATTGCCTGTTTTCAGGAGGCCCTTTATGTCTGCAATTCTTTCGAAAACACGTTTTGAACCACAGCCCTGCCCTTCTTTATCTCCTCTGGCCTGGTTGCTGCGGCTTTTGCATTTTCATCCCGCCTGTCGTGATCTGCCATCCTTTGTGCTCTGCTCTGGCAGGCCAGAGGCAGATTTGTCTGAACCTGGACTTCTGAGATCAGATCCTGTTGGTCACATGACCGCCCGGCCCGCTCAGAAACTGCAGGCAGTTTTTCTGGATGTAGATGGAGCATTGCTTGATGGCAATCATCCCGATTTAAGCTCTTCTACTTTTGATGCCCTGCGATTGCTTCAAAAACGCGGGATTAAAGTGGCTTTGAATACTTCCCGGGGAATGGCTTCAGTTTTAAGTGTGCCCAGCCTGGCCAGGTTTCCTTTTGATGGCTACATTCTGGCCGGCGGCGGAGAGATTTACGATCATAAACGGCGTCTGCTTGAGCGCCAGACGTATATTCCGGCCGACCTGAAAGTCATCTTTGACCAGTGCAAGGCGATGAACATCCCTGTCTTTTTCAATAACCAGAAACCCAATCTGACTTTATGGACAGAAGAGTCGAAGCGATTTGCCAGAAAATACCATCTGTTTCCACTTCAGATTAAGAACTGGAGCGGCGAGGAGATTACCATGATCACGGTAATCGATTCAGATCCAGAAAAAAATCGCCAGAATTCTGGAGGATGCGCCTGGCATTCGCCAGGTCAGCGCCGGCCCCATCAACCAGGACTTGTACCCCGAAGGTGTCAGTAAGGGCGCCGGCGTTAAAAAAATGCTTCAGGCCTGGTGTATGGAAGACGCCTGCTTTGCGGCGGTTGGTGACAGCATGGCTGATGAAAGCATGTTTGAACAGGCAGCCCTGCGCATTGCCATGCCCTGGGGACAAAGTTCCACCATCAAAGCTTCCGACTTTGTCTGTGAAGACCATGGCCAGGATACGATCGCTTACGCCCTCAAAGACTGTGGTCTGCTTGCAGCGCTTCCTGAAAGCTGCAGGAAATAACCAGGTTCGATTTTTTCATCTGGAAACATCCTGACAACAATTTCCCTTCTGATTAAACCCACCAGACCTCCTCTCTTTTTCGGTATGGATCTTCTGGACAATGGCTTTAAGTCTGCATTCTGGCTCCAATGACAGTTTGAAGCCCTCCATATCCAACTCAGGCCCTTTCTTTCAGGCTGGTGATCCGATGTCTGCCTGAAAACCCGCCGCATGGAATTTGCGGCGGGTTTTCTTTGCCTTTGGAGCATCATGCTTTGTATTCTTCTGCTTTTCTTTCTTTTTCCTCATTTGCTCGAAGACATTCTTTTCGTTAAGTCAGACTGACAGGCCTTTTAGCGACCGGTTCTTTTCGTGAATCGCTCCCGGACGCCATCCGTTTCAACCAGGTCAATCCGCTCACAGAGCACCTTGCGTTTATCCTCCGAAATAAAATTGGTAATCAGCAGATCCATTTCTTCTAAAGTCCCCGAACGATAAGCACTGTACTGATCAAACTTAGAAACATCCGCAATCAGAATCCTGCGGCTTGCGCTGGCAATTACCTCACGTTCCCAGCCAATCTCTTCAATCATCCAGACTCCAAATCCCTTCAGATCTTTCAGACCATCTGTTCCAAGAATTGCCAGATCAAAATGAATCTGCTCAATCATCTGCTCGGTAAAGAACCCCGCACAACGCTTTCCAAAACCAATCAGCAGTCCACCAGCGACAATCACTTTGAAATTCAGGCTTTCCGCTACCTGCGCAACCGCCAGAGAATTGGTCACAATCGTCAGATCCTTTTTCGAGCGCAACAAATCCAGTCCTGCAAATATGGTTGTTCCCGTATCCAGAAACACCGTCATTCCATCTTTGATTTCTTCAATCGCCCGCCAGGCGACCGCCCTTTTGTCTTCAAGATGCTCACCCCGGCGCTGATCAAAAGGCATCTCAACCAGATTCCGGTTGGCCCTTGCATAGCCATGTCCGCGCGAAATCATTCCATTACGTTCAAGGTCATCCAGATCAGAGCGGATAGTCTCTCTTGTCACACTCATCTTTTCTGCCAGTTCACTGACCGACAGTTTTTCATTTTCCATCAGCAATGCGTAAATCTGGTTCTGGCGTGATTCCTTCTTTTTCATCTTTCCTCTCCTCCTGTTCGGGCTCAAATGGGCCATATCAGGGCCTTACGAACAATAATTTTTCTTTCAAAAATTATATCGCATGTTTTTCTTTTGTTTACCAAGTTATAAATTTTGTTGCAAAAATTCCAGTGGATTCTCTTTTACAAAAAGCAGATACTGAATGTGCAAACAAGGAGGAAAAGAAAAATGAAAAAATTCCAGTTCACAAATTCTATGAATACCACAAAGGAGCAAAACCAGATGGCAGGCGCCTTTCGAAGAAAGGATCTGCAGTTCCTGTTTGAGGTCTGCAAAAAAGCCGGTGCAGCCGTAATTTACAACAATGGTCACAATCAGATCAGTGCCTGGACTCCAGAAGCTGCGCAGTTTATCGAAGCCTATGATCTCTATCCCGTTCTGATTGAAGACTGGAAAGGAGAAGCCGTTTACGAGCTCAAAGTCCTGACTACAGACCGGGCTCTTTTAGAAAAGATCAACCGGCGCATCCCCGCTCTGGCCAACCCTGCCATTTGCGCGATTCAGGCAGCCATTTAACCAGCCATTTCTTTTGAATCTTCTGGTCTTCTGACCTGAAATTTCCCGGTTCGTTGAACTGCATCCACTGGACCGCGTCCCGGTTCAATCCTGGATGTTCCATTTTTTGACCGGATGGCCTGGCCCATATCAAATCCTGATTACTCAAACTTTCTGGATTGCCCGCAATCCAATTCGTATATCCTCACTTTTAGAAAAGGCAGCCCGCTTCGAGATGTCCACTCGATGCTGACTGCCTTTTCTTTTCGACTTTTTTCAATTGGCTCAGTTTTTTTGCATCCCTCCACCTGCCCGTTATTGAATGCTGTTTTCACTGGCCGTCTGCTTTTCTTTGACAATCAAAGCCACACACTCCATCCCGGTTGTATTGGGGAACATGTCAACCGGCTGGATCTGAACCGCCTGATACCCTTTCTTTTTAAACTCGCCAAGATCCCTGGCAAGCGTACGGGGATTGCAGGAAATATAGACCACCCGCTGCGGATTCAGGGCAGCGATATCATCAATCCCCTGACTGGTCATGCCCTTGCGGGGTGGATCGACCAGCACCACATCCGCTGGTTTTGTATTCTGGTGCGCAAACTGGGTTGCATCCATGCAGATGAATTCAGCGTTATCAATATGGTTGCGCTTCTGGTTTTCTCTGGCATTTTCAACGGCTTCCGGCACGATCTCGACACCGGTGACATGGCCAGCTTTTCTTGCAGCCAGCAGGCCAATCGTTCCCGTCCCAGAATAGAGTTCAATGACTTCATCCTGTTTTTTCAGATCGGCCATTTCTAAAGCTCTGGCATAGAGCACTTCCATCTGGCTGGGATTGACCTGGAAGAAGCTTTTAAAATGAAGCCGGATATCAAGATCCAGGCATTTTACATCCAGGCTGTCACTTCCATATAAAACCGTATAAGGTTCATCTAAAATCACGTTATCGTTACGCCTGTTCTCGTTGAATACGACACTGGTAATATTTGGAAAAGCGGCTACCATCTTTCTGACAAGATCTTCCAGATCGATATTCTTCGCTCCGATAAAGACAACCTGTGCCTGATCGGTCTGAGTGCTGTATCGGATAAACAGGTGGCGCAGATTTTTTGCCTGGCGTACACTTAAATGATCAAGCACCCATTTATAAATGGCATTGATCTCTTTAGACTGAATCCTGCATTCATCGATCGGGACAATGTCATTGGTTCTGGCCCGATAAAAGCCGCCAACCACCTGGCCATCCTGAACGCCAATTGGAAACTGCGCTTTGTTGCGATAGTAATAGGGCGTCTTCATGCCAATCGGGGGCAGAACTTCAATTTGCGGATCAACTTTGCCAAACAGATCTTTCAGCTGCTTTTCTTTGTAGTCGAGCTGCTTATCATAGCGAAGATGCAAAAGCGCGCATCCGCCGCATTTTCCCGCCTTGGCGCAAACTGGTTCTGTGCGGTCCGGACTGGTATGGATCCGTTCGATCACTTTGCCGATCGCATACGTTTTCTGTACTTTAATGATTCGAATGCGGGCTTTTTCATCCGGGAGCAGGTCTGACACAAAAATCGTCATGCCATCGCGATGCCCAATTCCAAATCCCTGATCGGACAGATCCGTACATTCGAGTTCAAATTCATCATTCTTTTTCATATTTACCATCATAACATCCGGCTGGATGAACAAAGTGCATGTCCGCCTGTAAGATCCTTTGCACTCTTCGACTGGACTTTCTGTTTTCGTTTTTCAGTCTTTTCGTCTGCCATTTCTCTGGAATTCATCTGTCCTTCTCCGGTTCTTTCACTTTGTCAGTTTTGCTCTTTACCTGTCCCTTCAGACCAGTCACATCAAGAGAGCCGCATTTCCTTGCTCCCCCTTTCATTTGAACGCTTTTCAGTTCTCCTGATTTCATTTCTTGTTGTCTGCTTTGATCTGCCCTCTTCAATTTTTACCTGCACTTTCGCTGCCATTTTTTTATTCTTGTGAAACCTGATCTTGAAGATTTCTTTTTCATTTTTAAATTTTTGTTTTATAAACGGCAGTTTTTACCTTTTTGATCATCCGGTCGCAACCTGTACTCACATCTCGAATCCGAATCAGATTTTTCTTGAAACCTCATCAAAATCCAGTGCAACTTTTCAAAACAAAAGATCAGGAAACTGAATTGACATAAATATATAGTTGGTCAATAATATAGCAGTCTATTGTATAGCATTCTATGGATTAACTTTTCTCCCTTTTCAACTCAGGATTGTCATGGAGGTTTCTATGAGATTCTTTCTCGATCTGAAAAGCCAGAATGGCTCTGTCCATGAAAGCCAGTAGAAATTGTTGTGCAGAAAGGAGAAAAAATGGAAGTCCCACCAAAGGGCGTTGGTTTTACCATCAACCTGATCCAGCGCGCAATCAAAGCGCGCGTCAACAATGTTGTACGTGAAGCGGATCTGACCAAGCCGCAAATGGATGTCATGCTCTTTCTCAAACGAAGGGAAGAAAAAGGGCAGCGTGTCATTCAGCGCGATCTGGAAAATTATTTTCAGATCACCAACCCCACTGTTTCCAGCATGATCAGCCGCCTTGAGACCAAAGATCTGATCGAACGGGTCAGTGATCCTCACGATCGCCGGATTCGTCAGATCATTCTGACGCCCAAAGCAAAAGACTTGATCGTCCGCTTTCACGACACCATTCAGGAAGTCGAAGGAACGATGCTGGAAGGCATCAGCGCGCAGGAGCTCGAACAAGGAAAAGCATTTTTAGATAAGATCCTGCACAATTTACAAAGTAAGGAGGAAGATAAACTTGATTGCCACTCTTGCCAAACAGATTAAGCAATACAAGCGTGAAACGATTCTCACCCCGATTCTCGTTTCACTCGAAGTCCTCTTTGACATTCTGATCCCCTTCTTTATGTCAAAGATTGTCGATGACGGAATTACCCCGGGCAATATGAACAATGTCTGGCTGTATTCAGGCCTGATGATGGCCTGTGCCATTGCCGCACTGATCTGCGGTGCCCTGTCTGGAAAATATGCAGCGATTGCTTCTGCCGGGTTTGCCAAAAACCTGCGGGAAGCTGAATTTCATAACATTCAGAATTTCTCGTTTTCCAATATTGATGAATATTCAACCGGCGGTCTGATCACCCGTCTGACAACCGACGTGACCAACGTTCAGAACTCGTTCCAGATGATCATCCGTGTCGCGGTCCGTGCTCCGCTTAACTTCTTAATGGCTTTGGTCATGGTCATGTATCTGAGTTCAACGATCGGCTTATGGCTGTTAGGCATTATTGTGATCCTGGCCATTGCGATTGGAACGCTGATCACCAAAGCCGGTCCTGTCTTCAACAAGATGTTCAAGATGTATGACCGTCTCAATGAAGAAATCCAGGAAAACATCACCGGTATCCGGCCTGTCAAATCCTTCGTACGTGAGGAATATGAAATCGATCGTTTCAACGAACGAAGCAATGATATTTACAAGGTCAATCGCAAAGCTGAACTGCTGATGATCCTTAACCAGCCACTCATGCAGGCAGCGGTTTACAGTTGCATTCTGCTGATCGCCTGGATTGGAGCGCATCTGATTGTCGATGGCTCCATGGAAGTCGGTGTTCTGTTCTCGTTATTCTCCTATGTCATGAACCTTCTGATGTCCTTGATGATGTTCTCCATGATTCTGGTTATGGTCACCATGTCGGCAGCCAGCGCCAAACGAATCACTGAAGTCATCAATCAGGTTTCTTACCTGGAATCCCCCAAAGATGGCGTCAAAGAGGTGAAAGATGGATCGATTGAATTCGACCATGTGTATTTCAACTATGCCGAACAGGTAGATGGCCACTATGTATTGCGGGATATCAACTTCTCTTTGCCTTCCGGTACAACCTTAGGGATTCTTGGCGGAACTGGTTCTTCCAAGTCATCTCTGGTCAGCCTGATTCCGCGTCTGTACGATGTGACAAAAGGTTCTGTCAAAGTCGGTGGGATCGATGTACGCAACTATGATCTGAAAACACTGCGTGACAGTGTGGCCATGGTTCTTCAGAAAAACGTTCTGTTCTCTGGCTCCATCAAGGAAAACATGCGCTGGGGTGACGAACTGGCAACCGACGAAGAAATTGTGGAAGCCTGTCGGCTGGCTCAGGCGGATGAATTCATCTCCCGCATGCCCAAAGGCTATGACACCTATATTGAACAGGGTGGAACCAACGTTTCCGGTGGGCAGCGTCAGCGTCTGACAATTGCCCGCGCTCTGCTCAAAAAGCCGAAAATCCTGATTCTGGATGACTCGACTTCGGCCGTTGATACCAAGACGGACTACCTGATCCGCGAAGCCTTTAAAACGAAGATTCCAAACACTACGAAGATCATCATCTCGCAGCGTGTGTCCTCTTTACAGGATGCGGATCAGATCATGGTTCTTGACCGCGGTCATCTGATTGCGATGGGAACCCATGATGAACTGCTCAAAACCAATGAGATCTACCGCACAACGTGGCAGGCTCAGCAGAAAGGAGGCGACGACGATGCCAGGGCCTAATTCCATGCCAAAAGGACCAATGCCTGCTGGAAAGCCAAAACTCAATCCGGCTGGCTTAAGCCGTCTGTTCAAGATGATCTGGAAAGACTACAAATGGTCTGTCATCCTCATCGCCGTTCTGATCTGCGCTTCTGCTTTTGCCAACGTCTATGGCAATACATTCCAGCAGTCATTAATTGATGATTACATTACCCCGATGCTTCAAACGGACAGCCATGATTTCACACCGCTGCTTCAGGCCATCAGCCAGCTGATCATGATTTACCTGATCGGTATTGTATCCACCTATACCTGGAACCGGATGATGGTCCGGATTTCCCTGGGAACCCTGAACAATGTGCGTGAACGCCTGTTCCGTCATATGGAGTCCCTGCCAATCCGCTATTTTGATACGCATGCTCATGGAGATATCATGTCGGTTTACACCAACGATACCGATACCCTGCGGCAGATGATTTCGCAGTCCATTCCACAGGTTTTCTCCAGTGTCGTTTCCATTTTGATGGTTGTCGTTGCGATGATTTCCATGTCGTGGATTCTGGCGATTATTACCTTCATCTTTGCTTTCTGCATGTTACTGATTGCCCGGACTATCACCCACCACTCTGGCCGCTACTTCCGTGACCAGCAGGCTCAGCTTGGTAAAGTCAACGGCTACATTGAAGAAATGATGGAAGGCACCCGCGTGGTCAAAGTCTTCAATCATGAACAGGCGGTTGAAGAAGAATTTGCCCGCCTGAACGAAAATCTGTTCCAGGCTTCCAGCAAAGCCAATATTTTTGCGAATATCCTGATGCCAGTGTGCATGAACTTCGGCTATATCTCCTATGTTGTCTGCGCTCTGGCCGGTGCCTACTTTACCATTCACGGGATGTTTGGCATGACCATCGGTACGATCTCAGCCATGCTTTCCTTAAACAAAGCTTTCAACAACCCCATCACCCAGATCTCCCAGCAGATCAATGCGGTCGTTATGGCCCAGGCTGGTGCTTCCCGTATCTTTGCTTTAATGGATGAACCATCCGAAACGGATCAGGGTGTTGTCACTCTGGTACGGGCCAAGGAAGAAAACGGCAAATGGGTTGAATCCCGCGAATACACAGGCCACTGGTGCTGGAAACACCCGCGTCCAGAAGGACACTTTGAAATGGTTCCTTTACGCGGCGACGTGATTTTTGATGACGTAACTTTCGGCTACGTGCCGGAAAAGACTGTTTTGCATGATATCGATCTGTATGCCCATGCCGGTCAGAAAATCGCGCTGGTTGGGGCCACTGGTGCTGGAAAAACGACCATCACCAACCTGGTCAACCGCTTCTATGACATCAATAAAGGATCCATCACATACGATGGCATCAATATTGAACTGATCAAAAAGCCAGACCTGCGTCGTTCGCTGGGCGTGGTTTTACAGGATACGCAGCTGTTCTCCGGAACCATTATGGATAACATCCGCTTTGGTAAACTGGAAGCCACCGATGAACAATGCATTGAAGCTGCTAAACTGGCTCGTGCTGACAGCTTCATCAACCACCTTGAAAACGGCTATAATACCTATATCCATGCCAATGGTGAATCCCTTTCGCAGGGGCAGCGCCAGCTGCTGGCCATTGCCCGAGCTGCTGTTGCCAACCCGCCTGTTCTGATTCTGGACGAAGCAACTTCCAGTATCGATACCCGCACTGAACGTCTGGTTCAGGAAGGGATGGACGAGCTGATGAAAGGACGTACCGTCTTTGTCATTGCGCATCGTCTGTCGACGATCATGAACTCCGATGCGATCATGGTTCTCGATCAGGGCCGCATTATCGAACGCGGCAACCACGATTCGCTGATCAAGAAAAAAGGCGTTTACTATCAGCTGTACACCGGCGCTCTGGAAATGGATTAATCCCGATTTTCCACCGTTTCTGGTCTTTTTCAAATTTAAATCCAGCCAATCCACCTTCTGGAAACAGGGGTGGATTTTTTGCGTATACGCATTTGGAGGATCTCTTATGACAGAAAAAGACCAAGCAATTGAAAAGCTGCTGGCCACCTTACAGGATGGCGTCAACACCCTGACCAACAGCGAAACGTACCAGAAATACCTGAAAACCATGGCGCACTTTCCCAGCTACTCCGCGCGCAACTGCCTGCTCATCTTCACGCAGTGCCCGCATGCAACGCTGGTTGCCGGCTATAAGACCTGGAAGCGGGTTTTCCACCGGCAGGTGCGGGAGGGTGAAAAAGGAATCCGGATCCTGGCTCCCTACACCTACAAAGTTTCCAAAACCATTGGCTTCAACCAGATCGAAGAAAGAAGAACCGGCTATCGCAGCATCTGCGTCTTTGATATCTCACAGACCGATGGGGCCGATCTGCCTGCCCTGCCTAAGGCCGAGCCGCTTTGCGGGGGATGTACGCTCCTAAAAGAAAGCATTCCGATTCTTGAAAAGCTGACCGGTTTTACGATTGTGCCCGCCCCTTTAAAAGAGGGACAGATGGGGGAATGCTGGTTTGGTGACCATCGGATCTACTACAACGAAAATCTCGAAGAAAAGCACATCTTCAAAACCCTGCTCCACGAATCAACCCATGCCCTGCTCCATGATTTTTCCAATCGCTCAAAACTGACTTCATTTGATCGGACACTGGAAATGCAGGCCGATCTTCGCGAAATCGAAGCCGAATCGGTCAGCTTTGTTGTCTGCCAGGCTCTGGGCATTGATACATCCAGCTACTCGTTCAACTACATTGCCAGCTATAAACAAAACCATGAATTTCTGCAGGAATCCCTGCAGCGCATTGCCAGAACTTCGCAGTTGCTTTTACAGGCACTCAAACCCGAACTCTTTGCGCTCAGTTCGTATCCATCCAAAACACAGCTTCAAAACACTCTGTAAGAGGGACAAGCTGAAGAGGGATAAGCTAAACAAGCCACAGGCATCCGGGTATCCAAATGGATTCAAACTGAGTATTGGATTCAGCAACCATCAGAAAAAGCGGACCGGCAGTTCATGTCCCGCCCAGACTGCATAGCTATTTAGATTGGGTGTCCTTGCCTGTCGCAGGAAGCCAGAATGTATTTTCCATTCTGGCTCCCTTTCATTTTCCGGATAAACGAAATCTGGATTTCCATGGTGGCTCTTTTCTCTTCTACTCTTCTTCCTTCTGCTCTTTTTTTCAGATTCTTAAGTTCTGAATCACCATGTTGTCTGAAGAGCGTGCTTTTTGCTGCCAAATTACAGGCTGACCACATCAACCATCCCCAAACTGTAGTTCCCGAAATTTTTCTACCCAGGAAATCCGGACAAAGAATAGAAAGCCTATAATTAACTTTACTTACAGAGATTCAAACGTATCTGCTACCCTCAAAAGTTTCAAATAGAGTTACTTACCGGTTAGAAAAAGCGCGGGAACTACAGCTAAATCATTTAAAACTGGCCTGACGCGCTAAACTGATAAAGATAAGAACAGGATAAGAAATATCAGGCATTCAAGATAACGATCCATACAAGCGTGAGATGCTGAAGGAGTGATAAAATATGACACTAACGCAACTTCGAACCATGCTCAAAGGAATGAGTGAGGAGCAGAAGAATACATTTCTGCTTGAGTATTACAAACGACTGAGTAAGCAGGATAAAGAGATGTTTGCTCTGCTTCTCGAACTGACGAAGGACAATAAGCCGCTTCCGGACAAGAAAGCAAAGATCATCGATCTGAAAGCAGCTGAGAAAAAATATCCTGCTTTCGTTGACGGACTATTCAATTATCCATACCGGAGTCCCAATGCTCAGCGCAAAATCAAAAAGCAGGTAAAATCCTTTGTCGATGAACTTCCACTCATGCCGCCTGAAGCTGAAGGTTATGAAGAGGTCCTTCTCTTTTACAAAAAAGTAATCGCATTGATCTGCCTGGCTGCCGAGGACCTGGGGACCTATCCAGCTTATTTCTTCCGAATTCTTGGCCTGTCCATGGTCAAATGCTTCGATACGCTGATTTCGATGACACTGGCCAGAAAGACGACGCCTGATCTATTGGAAGACCTGGTCCATTTTGCCGGGCTGACTGAGATTGCCGAAGAAGACTACGAAGGGATTGAAATTCTGGACCATATCGCAAACCGGATTAAAAATGGAGATTTGCGTATGGAAATGCTGGAACACTGTGAAAGCGCACTGACCAAAGAAAGCGAAGTGGTCGAACTGGAAGTAGAGAGTCCTGAGCAAAAATCCATCCGCCAGGCTTATTCGGAGTTTTACTTGCTTTTAAGTGAACGAGAGGGCGCCTTTGAAGATGCCTGCTCATTTTTAAAGAATACTTTTGGTGCCCAACAGGCCAATGAAACGATCTCCCTCTATCAAAAAGATATGGAGAAGCTGCGGCAGGCTGAAAATCAACGGATTGCGCAAGCCATGGCCACCGAAAACTGAAAACATCCAAATGAACGAACGAACCGAACCGATCGAACTCAGTCTGTTAAAAAAACAATTCCGATGACTGCTGCAAAGATCCAAAATTCCTAGTCTTGAACCAGGATGAGATATAAAAAGGCCTGCTTTCTTCACTTTATGAAAGTGATCGAAGGCAGGCTTTTATTTGATGTGTTCAAACAAAAGGGAGCTTATCAAAGTGATTTTTGCCGGCTTTTTTGATTTTCAAATACGTCTTGTCAGAAAGCTGATCAGTTTAAGAGATTAACGAACCAGATAATCGTCAGGATTACTAATTCGTTTTTCGAGTTCATTTCTGGGCAAACGCACTCGCCCGCTTTTTTCGTTTAAAAACAACCTCAGGCACTCTACATATTCTTGCTGAGTAATTTTTGATTGGGAATACAACAAGTCACAGAGCTTAATCGTTCCAATCAATTCAACATTTTCAGCCACTGCTGCCTTACGCAAGACTTTATCACCAGTCAATAATGGAATATTTCTACATTTGGCAATCGCCAAAGCTACACTGTCGAAGGATGACAATGGCGGATATTTCGAGTTAATTTCGGCTGCCAGAAAGAATTCTTCAATAGTAAATTCGGTCACTTTAACTCCATATTTTAACAAGTCTTTTTGTAAAGTTTCTGGCTGTTGGAGTTCTAAGTCAAAAATGTCCTGATAAATCAAATATTCAAAAGCTAACCTAAATGGATATTTTAGTTTTCCAATTGCACTGAAATCAATCCAGACGTTTGTATCGCTGCAAATCATTCGTATAGGACTTCTCCGAAAGGTAAATATTCATTCATAAACTCCTGAGTAGACATATTTAACAGTTCAGCCCCTTTCTGAGCAGAGATCTCTGATTCACACACAGCTCGATAAACAAGAGAAGGAAGTATCGTTGGCGTCTCTTTTTCGATTCGAGAAGGTTCGTTCTTTTTCCATCCATGTTTGGCGGCACGAATATAGAAATCCTTTTCCAGCTTTTCAGAAATAATTTCTGCCTGTCTCGCTCTCTTGACTAAGGCATAAGTTGAAATTCCATACTCCTGGCAAATCATGATAATATCTCGACTGAAAATACCTTTTCTCTTCGGACCCAATTCTCGAATCGCGTCGGATTGTGGAAACAAAAAAGCACCCGCAATTTCATTGACTTTCTTTTCTTCCTCCGAAGTTTCCAAAGTATCAGGCCACTTAAACATCAGATGCGCTAATTCATGAGCAACGGTAAACCTTATGCGTTCAGCATTCATATTCGTATTGAATACAATATATGGTCTTCCTTCAACTGTTCCATTTAAGCCGGAAAAGCTGCTATTCTCAACATCTAAGCCGCACAGCAGAAATCCCTTGTTTTCAAGGATCTGGATTAGATTTCCAACTGGCCCTGTTTCGTCAATTTTTAAATATTGCCTTAACCGAAGGCCATTTTTCTCTGCGTCTTCATCAGGAAAAAGCGAATTAAAAACTGGCTTTTCAGGCAGAACACCTTCTCCAAGAACATCAACCAAAGTATAAAGCCGCCCAAAATAATCCTCTGTATCTGCCTGAATCAGCTCAATATCATTCTTTTTTAAAGAAGTTGTTTTTCTAAATTCGCCGTGCTGAAAAGAGAGACTTTCGCCATGGGTCTGGATAAAATCAATGACTCGAACGCCTAAAATATCCGCAAGTTTCTTAACCATTGCCATGTCAGGTTTTCGATTTCCACTTTCATAATTGGAAATTGCCATTCGAGTGCACCCTGCCTGATCAGCCAGCTCCTGAAGACTTAAGCGTTTTTTAAGTCGAAAATAGCGCAGGTTCTTGCTAAACATATCAGTACCTCCTCTGTTTACAGAATACAATTCAAAAAGAGATTTGTAAACAGAGAACAAAAAACGATTTTGGAGTGTGTATGATCCCGAAGTCTTTTCCCCGGTTCATGTTTCATATGAAAAGCCATTTACAAGACGATGCCTATAACACAACTAACACAACGCGATAAAAACCAGAACAAAAAGCCAGAACATATTTCTACATTCTGGCTTATCAGACTTTAGAGTAAAACAGTGACAGTTGGTTTCAAAATCACATGCTGGTCTGGATGCGGTCAGTCAGGCTGCCGTATTGGCCAGATATTTCCAGAACATTCTGGCAGGAACTTTCCAAAGCAAAACGACCAGAAGAATCTGAATGATAAATACGGCGACAATCGCCATCGTCAGGGAATGCGACAATGCATAAACACCCCAGGCACCAAGTCCAATCACCACGGCCATCAAAAAGGAAACCATCATGCCAAACAGCACGTTAAGATTGTTCTTGACCGCACTCATCTCATCTTCCCAGTCCAGTTTTGGATGGTAGATATCGACAAGCAAGGAAGTCTGGCAGGACAGATAGCAGCTGACCAGAGCCCCCAGAATCGCTCCAAACACCGAAGTCCACCGAAAGCCTGTCATATAGACAATTACACCGATCAGAATCAGCGAGCAGAGCATGGAAAGAAGCAAAGCCACATTGATCTTGGCCTGCAGCTGCTTTTCCATAGGAACCGGAATGCTCTTCATCCAGGCTACCCCCGCACTGGCTTCTCTGGTAATAGCGGTCTGGGTAACTGCTGTACTGCCGCCGGCAAGATAGCCGACTGCCATGCCGACCAGAACCGCTACCCAGAATAAGGACAGATCATACTGCTCAAGCAGTGAATCCACCAGCATTGAAACCTGCGTCGAATCCAGACCGGTCTGGTGCAGAGTCATAAACACCGGCACCGCAAAGGCAACCGGAAGCAGAAATGCCCCGAGAACATTGTTGCTCAGATACGCCGGAGTGCGGATCAGTTCATAGAGATCAACCTTCGAAAACAGCATCAGCAACGATCCCGACATTTTCTTGTTTGATTTGTCTTTGTGCTTTTTGGCCGCACTGCCCATGGCACTGGTTGCAGCCACCAGATAGAAACGGCTGACCAGAAGCTGGAACAATCCATAACTGGCCGCCAGAACAGCCGCATTTAAAAGGAACGTCCAGAGTGACGGCGCTGCAATCCCTTCAAAAGCCGCCCAGGCAGCCGGAAAGAGATAAACCGGAATCGATCCGCCTAAGGCTACCACGATATTAAAATCATCTTCACTGCCTGCCGCGTCCATCGGCATATTGCCATAGACGGCTGCAAGCATCGCAATAACCAGGACCACAGAAAACAAGCCCATCAAAATAACGAACTTATCTTTGCTTCGAAAAAACGGGATAAAGCGCATCAGCAGAACGATCAGACTGCCCAGAATGAAGACTGTTGCCACACTGCTCGACAATCCATAAATCAAAAGCATCCAGGACTGCAAGGCCGGAACCATGCTCGACTTGGCAGCCGCCAGAACAAAGGTCACAACCAGGGCCAGCACAATCGGACCGACCATCGAAAAGATCATCAGCGTCTTGGCATTGATAATTTCCCTGGATTTTACCGGCATAGCCAGAAGGATGGGAAGATCCTTCGAAAAGTAGTAGGTGCTTGGAAAGGAAGCCATCAGCATCAGCACCAGCAGGACACTGATAACCATCAGCAGGGAGCGAATTGTCATCACAAACTGCCCCTGCTCAAAAGCCATCCAGGCCATCATCCCATACATACCCATATAGATCAGGACAACCAAGCAGATGAAGACCAGAAGCAGAATGCTCTTGCGTCCCTGTTTCGTTTTGAAGGTAAAATTAAACCCATCGCGAAACATCGTTTTATACAGCAGCCAGGTTTTATTCATTGCGGACCACCTTGATGAAGATCTCTTCTAAAGAGCTGTCCGGATACTGTTCTTTTAATCCTTCCAGAGTTCCCGCATAGCGAAGTTTTCCCTGGTTGATCAGCAGGATCTTATCGCACAGTTTTTCAGCCACTTCCAGAACATGGGTCGAAAAGAAAATCGTCTTTCCTTTGCGGGCCTGTTCGCGCATTTTCTCTTTGAGCAGGTAGCTGGCATTGGGATCCAGACCCGTCATGGGCTCATCAAGAAACCAGATCTGAGGATCACAGACCAGCGCGCCAATGATGATGGCTTTCTGGCGCATGCCATGCGAGTAGCTTTTCATCTGCTCATCGAGTGCATCTTCCATTTCAAATTCTTTGGCCAGCGCATTCATCCGCTCTTCAATTTCCGTAGCGGGCACTTCATAAATTTTGCCAAGAAACTGGACATATTCGCGTCCGGTCAGCCGCAAAAAGACATCCGGACTGTCCGGCACCAGGACAAAGCATTTTTTAGCCGCAATTGGATCGGTAACGATATTGTGGCCATCCAGCAGGATCTCGCCTTCATCCGGCCTAAGAATTCCTGTCAACATATTGATCGTCGTGGTCTTTCCGGCTCCGTTTGGACCGATAAAGCCCGTAATGGTTCCATCAGGAATCACAGTGGTCAGATCCTGAACCGCGACTTTGTCACCAAAACGCTTAGTGACATGGTTGATTTCAATCATATCCCCTCCAGAACAGAAACAATGTTCCATTCATTTTAGTAATGATTAAAATGATAGACTGACCGTTCTCCCCTGTCAATTGCCCGCGATCATCCTTTCAGCGCCGAAAGATAGTTCAGAAGGCTTCTCTTTTTCTTCATTTTTCCTTTCGCTTTTTCTTCCGCTTTCTTTCGATCTCTTCTGCCAGAATTTTCAGCCAATGCGTATGATGGCAATTGTGTTTGGTTTCGATTCATCCCAAGTCCCTGACCGGATCTCATCCTCAGTTCTCGCAGATCGCAGATCTGGTTTATGCCAGACCTGTCTGATTGGAGAACGGATTGACGTTCGCATTGTTCAACCTGAGCCACCTCAGAGGATTTTGATGGACAAAGATTACAATAAAGGTATGACTACACAAAAAATAACTACACAAAATACGAATCCGGATGAACCTCATTCTGTTCATCCTGTTTTAGATGAAGTTTCAAAAACAGCCCCTGATCCAGACCCTGCTTCGGCTGTCCATATGGATGAACAGGCAGAAAGTAAAAAAAGGGCCCAGAAGCCAGAGACCAGTCAGCCAGACATCACGCCTGATCCCAGACATGCCCTGATTCTTGGCGGCGGAGGATCTCGCGGCAGCTATACGATTGGCGCCCTGTATACTCTGCTTGAGCAGCAGAAAAAATACGACTACGTCAGCGGTATTTCCATTGGAGCCCTGGTCGGAGCGGCTTATGCGATGAATAAGCCCGTCGATTTCAATGCGATTATCAACGGTTTTTCCAATCAGTCCGTAGCCACCGGCCTTTTCCAGTTTCCAGAACGCAACAATGCCCTGAAAGCCAAACCCAATGACTTCAATGAATTTGTTTCGCTCTTCCAGGAAAATGGCCCAAGCGTCGTCCCGCTGCGCGAAAACTTTGGCAGCATTTTTGATTTTGAAGCCTTTAAAAACTCGCCGATTGACTATGCCTGCCTGGCAGCAGACCTGACGGCCAACAAAGCTGTACGCTTTACCAAGGCCGATATGACTTCCAAAGAGGATGCCATCGATAAGATTCTCGCTTCGGCGGCTTATTTCCCCGCTTTCAGTTACGTCAAAATCGGTGACGATTATTATGCGGACGGCGGCTTTCTCAATTCTACGCTTGGGGAGGATGCCGTAAAAATGGGTATGAATCATCTGGATATTATTGCCCTTGGTGATCCCGGCCAGGACATTCCGTATTGCACCCAACAGACGGAACTGATGATCCGCCCGATTCTCAAACTGGCTTATTTCCTCGATTTTGATAAGCCGACCATGATCCGCCAGATTGAACAGGGGCGTCTGGAAGCCTTGAAATTCATGAACCTGGCTCCAGGCTATATTTATACGTTCTATGCGGAAGACTCATTCCTGTTCAAAACGCTGTCCCGAACAGCCGTTGCGATTTTAAGCAAGAACAACATCTCGCTGACCAACGATCTGTTGATTGACGGCATTGCCCAGCTCATTGGCTATCGTCCGGGCAAGCTGGATAACAAATATATGAAAGACTATCAGATGGGACTGCTTTTAGAGTGTCTGGCTTTGATTGCCGGTCTTTCTCCGTATCAGCGCTATCATCTGCTGCCATTTGTCAAAGAGATTTTGCATCGCCTGCAAAACTTTACCGTCACCCTTTCCCCGGCTGAAACGAGTGATGGCCTGAAGATGGACCGGTTAGGCGCGGAAGATCTCATGGCTTTCTTCCATCATGCCCTGACTGTCAACGATGGCAGACTGCCCGATGAGTACAGTCTGGTCATCGCCAAATTCCGTTCCCTGTACTACCTTGCTTTAGCCTGGTATGTCCTGGATAAATTCTCATTGATCATCAACCTGTTCTGATCCAGATTCACCTGTATATCCTGCCGCCTCTTCTCATTTTGCGGCATCAGGAGATACAGGTTTTCTTTTTCTTCGACCAGCCTGATCTATCGTTTTTTCTTCTCTTTTTGAGAGCATCCGAGTAATCACTTTTCTGCCAAATGGCCTTCAAAGACAATTTATAGATCCCTGATGCAATGACCAAGAATGAGTAAAGAAACTTTGGGACTGGATAGATTCATGTAAGAATTCCATTAATTTCTGGAGTCGCGATTTAAAGCGGCTCTGACCAGATCCTGCATGATTTCAAGACGAAACCGGTCAAGCGCTTTGTAGTCCGGTTGTTCAGGAAGGATTGTCGACGCTTTTGCCTGTTCGATCCGCTTTTGAAGGCTATGTAAAGAGCAGAGATAGTCCGGATTCAGGATAGGTTTTTGGATCTCGCTGTTTTGCAAAGTAACAAAGGGTTCGGTATAGTCCGGATTCCAGGCACAGAAGCTTCCGGTTTCAAGAATCTGCACAAGCTGGGTAAGCAGCCGCTCGATATGCATGGCATGCTTTCGGGCTTTGTTCCATGCATCAGATCCTGGTTTCATTGGCGTTTCAAGAAGTTTTGACAATGTTTTCCAGCTTCCCTTGGCATAGCCAAAGAAGGAAGAAAACAGTTTCTGGCTTAAAAACAGCGAGCGGTTTTCCCGGATTTTCTGCCCATAACAATCCATCATGAAAATATGGTCTTCCCGGACAAACAGCCACTCCAGAACATTGGGATTCCCGTTGGCGGCCAGCTTGAAAAACTTGGCAATCGGATGGAATTCAACATCCCCATCTTTGAGGCGGATAGTGCCGATCTCCTTTTGTAAAAGCACATCAGCAGCTGCTGGAAGAAAGATTCCGCGAATATCAGTATCGCTGTTTGTGCTGGAGCGTCCATAGGCTTTCGATCCGGCAAGGCAGCTATAAATCAGATGAACATCGAGGCCATCAAGAACAGCTTTTGCCCTTTCAAATTCGGCTTGTTCCTTAAAATCCATGGTGAATCTCCTTTCGAAAAACCGGCATCAGCGGTCGTCAAATTGTGGTCAGCCATTTCAGACTGAAAACGAAACAAATGCCATGAGAAAACCGGCCTTGTCTGAACCGGAAAAGATGGGGCCTGTTTAAGAGCTCAATAAAAAGGTCGTTACCTGCACGATACAGGCGACCCTAAAAGAAAACCAGGAATCAATCCTGGTGACTGTTTAAACTTTGTTCGTCTGTTCAAAGCTCTTCTACATCACAGATCAAAGTTAGGCTTCTGGTTCAGATGGTGTCTCTTCGCCTGCCGGATCCGCTTCTGTTTCTTCTTCAGTGTTTGTTTCTACCGCGTCTTCTCCTATCGGCATGATGGCTGTTTTCATTTCAATTGGATCTTCGTCCGCTGGAATGGAAACCCGTTTGAGAACGTCATCTTTGGCTTTTTCTTCTTCGTTTTTCTGGTTCATTTCCAGGCGAAGATGGTTTTTGAATGATGTTTCAAGCAAACGTCTGCCTTCAGCTCCAAACAGATCGTCTTCATCGAGATCGCCAACAAGAACAGACTGGCAGATTTCAGAGTAAGCTTTGCCCAGAGCGGCAGTCAGAACGCCGGCAGTCGATCCGCAGACAGCTGCTCCACCGATAGATCCAATTCCCGGAAGGGCCTTGAATAAAGACCCGGTGATGGTTTTGCCAAGAACAGTTGTTCCCGATACACCAAGGACGGTGAACACAAGGGATTTCAGACCGCTTTTCTTCAGGTTGAGCTGATAAATATCGGTAATGCGGGCAACCATCGCAATCTGCTGGGCAATCAGAAGCGGAGTATCTGCCAATGGCAGAGGAATAGCTCCGGTTGCAGCGGCGGTGGCGGTAAATCCAAGAATGGTTTTATCGGCTGCCCGTTTCTTCTTTTCGAGATCACTGAGTTCCTCTTCTTCAATGGATTCAACGATCATCGGCAGAAGATCTGCTTCTGCATTTTCTGCCTCTTCATCCTGAGCATTTTCATCTGCTTCAGCTGTTTTATCTGTCATTTCAGCTTCAGAGTTATCTGCTTCTTCTGGTTTTACATCTTCTGTTTCCGTTTCTTCTGTATCGGTATGGTTCTGGCTGACGGCCTTTGCATCTTCGTCTTCTGACATTGCGCTGACATTGGATGTTTCTTCCATGTTCTGATCATCAGCAGGCATATGATTGTTTTCGTTTTCCATATAATAGGCCTCCTTCTAACAAAACTCTATGCACCATATTTTGAACCATGTCATCCAGACTGTATACAAAACCGCCAATTCTTAAGGAAATATTTACCTGGATTTCGGTGCTTTGATCTCCCTCTTTTCCAATTTTAAGATCAATGACAGCTCCAGCTTAGGTAAAGCGCTTGTCTCTTTGCGATGGCGAGGCTGTTTCTGGTCATAATGCCCGGTTCATATTTCTGGTGTTTTTTGGCGCTCTTTTCTTTTTCACCGACAATAATCATCCCTGTTGGATTGTTCTCAACAGGACGATGAGCATATGGCAACCGCTTTATGAATGGATTGACTATACTCTGATCATTCAAAGCCTGTCGCAGGCCGATTTCTATCCGTGATCCAAGCGGATCCACGCGATCATCTGGCACGTACCGGCATGGCTTTATATCTGCGTATGCAGAAGCAAAAAGAACGAACCACGCATGATCTTCTTTGGAAGATTACCGTCCTTACAGAGTTGAGGCTGCCGCGTCTGGTCCGTTCTTTTTTTTGCGCACCAAACATGCCTTCTGATACGTCCTTTTGAGACTGCCCCGCCTTATCTTTTTTGGGGATCGACAATCTGGCGAGGCTGACTTTTCGGACCTGGATTACCGTGGGATTTTGAGGGTCTACGTTGCCCGAATCGCTTTGCAGGGCTGCCAGACGCCTGCAAAGTCTAAAAAAGGCTGTCCCCCGTTTGGAAGACAGCCTTTGAAAGTTCATTGGATTTTGATCTGTATACAATCCATTTTAGATTGTTTTAATTCGGTTGCGGATTGGTTTTTGTGGATGACTACTGGTAGTAGCCTTCAACATATTCCTGGTCGACATATTCATCGCCCGTCGTATCTTCAGTTTCTCCTTCGGCCGGGGCAGCTGGATCACCAGTTCCTGGCGTCTGGATATCCTGGTTTTTTACCGCTTCTGCAAGATCGGCATTGCGCGGCTGGGTGATAATATCCGTTACCTGATCACCGGCACCGCTTTTGGATACTTTGACAAAGCGCCAGTTATCGACTGGGTGGTTGTCATCGACGATGTAGTTGTAGGAGTCGATTTCCAGATCGTAATTCTTTCCTTCTGCCGAGTTGGTGAAGTACGTTTCAATCGGCAGATATTCATTGATAATGTTGTAAGCCTGATGAGCAGCAGCTTCCAGCGTATTCTGGTCAGCTGAATCGACCATATTCAGATGAACGCGCAGGGTTGCGCTTTTCAGATCGATGGTGGCTGTTTCCATTCCGCCAATCTGCATGAGTTCATTCTGAATGGAATTAAGCTGCGTTTCCTGAATTTTCGGATTCAGATCATTGGGACCAAAGCGGTTGCCTTCAACCGGCTGATCGCTTTCTTTTGCACTGGTCAGCAGCACATAGCCAATGACAAGAACCGGAACCAGGATAATCACGAGCGTAAGCCAGACGAGTTTATGGCCCTGTTTGACCTTCTGACGTTTTGGCTTGCTCAGACGTTTACGTTTTGCGGGTGTACCTGACATGTTACTCTGACCTCCATGGTGCCCTTAATATATCACATTGGACAAGTCGGGCAGGAATCCGGATGAATTCTTTCAAAACTGTATTCTATCGCTTTGAGAGCTCCTGAACAAGCAGACCATTGGCTTTTTTAGGATTCGCCTGTCCTTTAGACGCTTTCATCACCTGGCCCATCAAGAATCCAACCGCACGTTTTTTACCGTTCTTAAAGTCTTCAATTGACTTTGGATTCTCATCGAGCACCTGATTGATCATCGCGATTAAAGTGGAATCGTCGGAAACCTGCTGCATGCCTTTTTCCTTGATGACTTCTTCAGGTTTTCTGCCCTTCATCACGTCTTCAAAGACTTCCTTACCCTGCTTGCCGGAAATGGTTCCCTCATCAATCAGATTGACAAGACTGGCAAGATCGGCAGCTGAAGCTGGGTTTTTAGCAAAGCTGAGGTTGTTTTTATTGAGCCAGGCGGCCATTTCAACAATGACCCAGTTGGCAGCCTTCTTGGCATCTTTGGCCGTTTTCATGACCTCTTCATAGAAGTCAGCCATGTCACGGTCATTGACCAGCACGGAGCTGTCGTAATCGGAAAGACCAAAGTCTTTCTGGAAACGCGCCATACGGGCTTCTGGAAGTTCTTCCAGGCTGTTCAGGATTGAGTCAATCCAGGCCTGATCGAGCTGGATTGGGAAAATATTTGGTTCCGGGAAGTATTTATAGTCCACGGTTCCTTCTTTTTTACGCATCAGAACAGTTGTCTTGGTTGGTTCATCAAAGCGGCGGGTAGCCTGTTCAATTGGCTGGCCGGCTTCGAGTAAAGCCGTCTGACGTTCAATTTCAGCCTGAACAGCCTTCTGAACGTTGGCAATGGAGTTCAGGTTCTTGATTTCGACTTTGGTTCCCAGTTTATTTGGGTCATCAGAAATCGAAATGTTTACGTCACAGCGCATGGACCCTTCTTCCATTTTGACATCGGATACATTCAGATAGAACAGAATGCGGCGCAGAGCTTCTACATAGGCAGCTGCTTCAGCAGCGGAATGCATATCTGGACGGGAAACAATTTCAACCAGTGGTGTTCCGGCCCGGTTGAAGTCGATATAGGTTCCGGTTTCTTTATGGAACTGTTTTGCTGTGTCTTCTTCCATGTGGATGCGTTCAACACGAATCTGACGGGGGCCATCTTCAGTCTGGATGGTGACATAGCCATCTTTTCCGATTGGATGGAACTGCTGAGTAATCTGGAAGCCTTTTGGCAGGTCAGAATAGTAGTAGTTTTTCCGGTCGAATTTTACGAGCGGATCGATCGTGCAGTGCAGGCCACCGCAGGCTTTAATGGCCAGACGGACGGCTTCTTTATTCACGCAGGGCAGGCATCCTGGATGACCAAGGTCAATGACCGAGGTCTGGGTATTTGCAACTTCACCGAAGCTGGTTGGCGCCCCGGAGAACATTTTAGTTTTTGTCTTGAGCTCGCAATGGATCTCAATCCCGATCGTTACCTGATAATCAGACATTTGCGGGTTCCTCCTTCCAGTCAATCAGCTCTTCAATGCCGGCTGCCACGTTGAACAGTTCCTGTTCTTCAAAAGCTCTGGCGGTCAGGTTGATGCCAAAAGGCAGACCATCTTCCAGACCAAGCGGCATCGTTAACGATGGATAGCCGGAGAAGTTGGCCAGCTGCAGATGTTCTTCTTCAAAACGGTCAGCACCAAAGCGGACATCACTGCTCTGCTCGATCAGAGGGGCAGCTGTCACTGCAGCGGGTGCGAGAACAACATCAACGGTTTCAAATAATTTTGCGTACGCTTCAACAATCAGACGACGGATCTTCTGAGCCTTGCGGAACAGACGGTCCTGGTTTTCTTCAAACAGGGAGTAGGAACCAATGACGAAACGGGCACGGACGTAGCTGGAGAATCCGGCTGTACGGGAGTTCGTCATAACTTCTTCAACGCTGCCGCCCGGTTTGCGTTCACCAAAACGGATGCCATCCAGGTTGGAATGGTTGGCGGTTGCTTCGGCATTGGCAATGGTCTTATAGATTGGGGCAATCAGCTCCATCAGTTTGGTATCCATTTCAACATCAACCACTTCAGCACCAGCGTTTTTGATCTGTTCAACCAGGTTGTCAAACGTCTGATGAATCACTGGATCACTGACACGGTCCAGCACAGTCTTGAAGACACCAATTTTCTGGCCTTTCAGATCTGGGTTGAGGTTTTTGGCATAGGCTTCAACCGGTAAGAAGGAAGAAGTCATATCATGATCATCCCGGCCGGCTGTGATTTCCAGTGCTTCAGCCGCATCGCGGATATTGGTTGTAAAGTATCCAACTGTATCCAGACTGGAAGCATAAGGAATAATGCCGTAACGGGAAATCCGTCCGTAGGTTGGTTTGACACCAATCACACCACAATACGCAGCTGGTTTTCGAATCGAGTCACCTGTATCGGTACCGATGGCCAGCGAGGTTGTACCGGCTGCAATTAAAGCCGCACTGCCGCCGGAAGAACCACCGGTAATGTGAGCGGGATTCCAGGGGTTATGAGCTGGACCGATCAGGGCGTTGCGGTTGGTTCCGCCCATGCCCAACTCATCCATGCTGGCTTTGGCCACAATGACACCACCGGCATCTTTTAACTTTTTGGTGATCGTTGCATCATAGACCGGGACGTAGTTGTCGAGAATTTTCGAACTTGCGGTTGTCCGGATGCCTTTGGTCGAAATATTGTCTTTCAATACGATTGGCACGCCGGCTAAAGGACCCTGATTTGGGTTTTCTTCCGGTTCTTCCACGATGGTAATGGCCGCATTCAGAACTGGCTGGAGCGCTTTGATCCGCTCAACCGACTGTTTTGGAGTAAGTTTGCTTTCCATTTTATTTCACCACCTTTGGAACATGTACATGACCCATCCGCACATCTGGTGCGTTTTCAAGGGCATCTTTCTGATCAAGAACGTCAGCCACAACATCTTCCCGCAGGAAAGTCGTCGGGGCCTCAAAAGGATAGACCATCGGCTCAACGCCTTCGGTATCAATGGTCTCAAACAGTTCAACCTGTTTTTCCACTTCAACAAAATCTTTCTTCAGCTCTTCGATCTCTTCGTCGCTTAAATCAAACTTCAGATCGTTGGCAAGCTTGCGAAAGTATTCATTTGAAAACTTTTCCATGGTTCGCCTTTCTTTATCACAAACGATTCTGAGCTTCTCTCAGAATCAGACCGGCTCTTCTTTCATCATTTCTTATGTCCGCTTCCTTTTTCGTTTCATGATTATCGTCCGCCATGAAACGATGAGGGATCTGCAGGCATGCGATCAAAGGAATTCGTGCAGCTTGTTACCGGTCCATTCAACAAGCACACGCTCCATCCAGAGGGGATGGATTGATGAGATGAATCTAGTACGTCGTCAGAACCTGAACGGACTTGCTGTCGGGTTCACGGTCCATCAGCGCACAGATATCACCATTGTTTTTGATTATAACTTTATAGGCACAGTTTTCCGATTCAAAGATAGAGAGATACTCGCGGACTGACTGAATCACCGCCAGAATTTCCCCGACCGTCTTGCCATGAGCCGTAATGGTCAAGGTCAGTTTCTGCACGGAACCATCCTGAATCTTAGCCTCACCGGTTGTGTAGGTCGTATCCGAGAGGATTCGGGAGACGTCAGCCCGGAAGGTTTCAAACTGTGCAGCCATTTCCGGCTGAGCCTGCGTGAAGGCTGTGGATGGCACGAGCATGTATTCTTCAGAAATCGTCTTATCCGTCGTGCGGGTTCCATCAAAGTACTCGGCATAAACATAGCCGCCTTTGGAGGAATCATTTTCATCCGTATTGAGCTCATAGGCTGCCACTAAAATCGGAATATTGGGCGTGACATCGTTAAAACGCTCGCGCATGTAGGAAACAATCTTCGTGCCGGACGCCTGCACAAAGTCACGCAGCCGTTCTGGAGTAATCTCATGGCGCACCCCATCTTGTTCCACCGCATCCGTTACAGCCAGACCAATGGCAATCCCATCGAGCGCATTGCCGGAAAAGAAATCCAGCTCATACAAATCAGCCACCAGAATTGGGCCTTTGACAATCCCATTGCCCGTATCAAAGTCTTCATCCGCACCTGGGTTCAGACCATTCGGATTATCATCACGCAGGGTTCCCAAAAGACCCCGGCTGCCATCGGAAGCATCGAGTTCGTCATAGTCAAGATACTTATGGTTCACGTAGGCATGGTTGCTTGGATCGAAGTAATCCTTGCTGATGTCCATCAGTCCCTGCTCTAACTGGGTGCGGATGTCAATATCACTGATCAGCCCAATATGCTTGGCACGGGTATCACTGGTCTGGTAAGGCAGAATGGCCGCATAGTCACCAGGTTTGAGCGGTTTGGACGTCTGCTGGACCGTCTGATCCGAACAGCCCGCAAGCGCAAGCATCGGCACCAGGCAAAGACTCAACAGGGTCTTTAAAGATCTGGTTTTATTTCCAGTTCTCATTGTTCTGGCCCTGCTATCCACGATGAACCTCACGCAAAAAGCGCTCTTCATCCCATACCGGAATGCCCAGATCATTGGCTTTGGTCAGTTTGCTTCCCGCTTTTTCACCGGCAATGACAAGATCCGTCTTTTTGGAAACAGATCCCGAAACATTGGCCCCCAGATCTTCCAGCATCTTTTTGGCCTCGGAACGGCCAAGCTGACTGAGTGTTCCGGTCAGCACGACGGTCTTGCCCGCAAATGGATTATCAGGGGCAGAACTTTCCACTTTGGGTTCGCTCATGTTGACGCCCATCGCTTTTAAAGACTCAATCAGCGCACGGTTTTCGCTCTGATCAAAGAAGCTGCGAATACTTCTGGCAGAAACTGCACCAATCAGATTGATAGCGGCCAGTCTGGATTCACTGGCATCCATCAAAGCATCCATCGTTCCAAAATCCTGAGCAAGCAGTCTTGCCGCTTTGGAGCCAACCTGCCGGATGCCCAATCCAAATAACAGACGGGACAATGGCTGTTTCTTGCTGGCCTCAATACCAGCTAACAGCTTGTCTGTTCCTTTATCCGACCAGCCTTTATGACTGAGCAGTTCATCGCGCCGTTCATGCAGACGGTAAATATCTTCAATGGAATTAACGTAGCCATGTTCATGCAGCCAGGCTACCCGTTTGGAGCCCATGCCATCGATATCCATGGCATCGCGGCTGCAAAAGTGAATGATACTTTCCAGAATTCTGGCCGGGCAGTCCGGATTGACACAATACGTATCGGCTTCATCCGGCAGGCGGACCAGTTTGGATCCACACACTGGGCAGTTTTCCGGCCAGACAAAATCACGGACGGTTTCATCGCGTTTTTCCGGCAGAGCTTTGACGACTTCCGGAATAATATCCCCGGCTTTGCGGATAATGACCCGGTCATTGATCTTCAGATCATATTGGGCAATGCGGTCAGCATTGTGCAAGGTAGCAGCCGAAACGAGTGTTCCGGCTACGCGTACCGGTTCAAGAACCGCGTTTGGGGTAATCTTGCCGGTCCGGCCAACCGTCAGGGTAATATCAAGCAGTCTGGTTTCGACTTCTTCCGCTGGGAATTTATACGCCGTGGCATATTTTGGGGCTTTGGCCGTGGTTCCGAGAATCTGCTGCTGGCTGAACTGGTTGAGTTTGACGACAACGCCATCAATTTCAAACGGCAGACTCGCCCGCTTCTGTCCTGTTTCTTCAATAAACTTCCAGATCTCCTCAAAGGAATGGCACTCACGCCATGCATCGTTTACCCGGAAATGCAGGCGGCTCATCGCTTCAAGCGCCTCTTTCTGACTGTGCACGTTATAGCGTTCGCCATTGATAAAGTAGTACAGATACATATCGAGCCGGCGCTTGCGGGCTACGCCTGTATCCAGGTTGCGGATCGTTCCGGCTGCCGCATTGCGTGGGTTGGCAAATAAAGGCAGATGGAGCGATTCCTGCAGATTGTTGAGTGCTTCAAAGCTTGCCTTTGGCATATACACTTCGCCACGCACTTCAACTGGTCCTTTTTCCGGAATCTGCATCGGGATCGATGGAATGGTCCGGACATTTTCCGTAACATCCTCACCAACATCTCCATCCCCACGTGTCACGGCGCGTACGAAACGGCCGTCTTCATACATCAGCGCCATCGCCAGACCATCGAATTTGTATTCACAGATAAATGTGGCATCCGGAAAATCCTTCCAGATCCGGTCGACGAAGGCTTTCAGCTCTTCTTTATTGAAGACATCACTTAAAGAAAGCATGCGCTGGGCATGAACGACTTTTTCAAAGCCGTTGAGCACCTTACCGATAATCCGCTGACTGGGAGAGTTTGGATCATACAGTTCAGGATGTCTGGACTCTAAATCCTGAAGTTCTTCCAGCAGACGGTCATATTCAAAATCCGAAACACTCGGGTTGTCATCGACATAGTATTCAATCGCATATTTTTCAAGAAGTCTGCGCAACTCTTCAATCCGTTCTTGTTCAGACATGAAGGCACCTCTTTTCTAATCCATTCTGGTCTGCCGATCTTCTGGCATCACCTGAGTCTATCATCCCATTTCAGAATGAAACCCGGCTTAAAAAGGAGAAATTCCTTTGTCAAAAAGACAGGAAATTCTGGCCAGTTCAAAATCGACAGAAAATACCAACTTGTATTGTAACAAATATCCGGGCGGCTTTTGGTCCCGAGTGAAGATGCGACAAAAAACACAAAAAGGACCACCCGAAATGCGCAATGGCCACTATTTTCAGATGAAAGAAAACTCTCTCATCCATCTCGTTTTGTCTGCTCAGACTCTGATGATTTCCTCTGGATGCCGTTCGATCTTTTTCTTCGATGGTTCCCCGGTGATGGTGTCGATCCTTTTCCTTTATCCGTTTTCGAAAAAAAATGGCCAGAAACACCTTTAAAGAATGTGTTTTCGGCCATTTTATTTTCTATTAGACAGGTAAATGTAAATCATTCATCAATCCTGTACCATTTCCATCCTCTGCTCCAGATTTCAGTTCAAAAACTGAACGCCCAGATCTTTATCAATCCCTGCCATCATTGGCTTTGATGATGACTCCACCCGTATTTTCTTCCGTCGATTTTTCCAGAATCTCATTCAGGGAGTATGGACCATCGTTGTTAAAGTACCAGTATCCGGTCAGAGATTTCAGTATATTTCTGGATCCGAATCCAAAGGCAATTCGCTTGAGGCTTGGACAGTTGGCGAAGATCTCGGCCATCTCATCGACCTTAGATGTATCAAAACTGCGCAGATCAAGGCTGGCCAATTCCAGACATCCCTTAAATATTCCATCCATATCGATAACCTGCGAAGTATCAAAAGAGCTCAGATTCAGATCCGTGAGTTGTCTGCAGTCCGCAAACATACCGCGCATTCTGATAACACTGGACGTATTGAAACTTCCAAGGTCCAGGTTTTGCAGCCTTTTACAGGCCGCAAACATAAAATCCATGTCTGTTACCTGGGAAGTATCGAAACTGCTTAGATCCAGAGCAGACAGTCGGATACAGTTTGCGAACAGCCCGTTCATGCTTCTTACCTTTGAAGTATCAAAGCCACTGAGATCCACGCAGGTAAGCTTTCGGCAGCCGGCAAACATACAGTCCATGTTCCCTGCCTGTGACGTGTCAAAACATCTTAGATCCAGGCTTGCAAGCTTCGAACATCCAGCAAACATGGCCCACATCTCTGTGACCCTGGTTGTATTGAAGCCGCTCAGATCCAGGCTGGTTAAACTTCGACAGTTATAAAACATCCCGCCCATGTCTGTTACCTGCGAGGTGTTGAAACTGCGAAGATCCAGAGTTTCAAGATTGGCGCATCCCTCAAACAGATGTCCCATGTCCGTTACTTTTGATGTATTGAAACTGGAAAGATTCAGACTGACCAGGTTTTGACATTTTGCAAACATGGAATTCATAGAGGTTACGTCTTCTGTAACCCATCCCGAAAGGTCAATACTGATGACATTTTTAAACGGTTTATACCGGCCGTAACTGGAAAAAAGTGCGTTAAGATTTCCAGAAACAGCCAGTCTTTCCGTACTGATAATTCTTAAAACCGCTTCGCACTCAAGCGTGCCGCCATGCTCTTCTTCAAAATCAGAAAAGCGGTCTTCCCGATATTTCAGTCGGTCCTCATAAGAGCCCGAGCCAATGGTCAGCGTTCCATTCTCATACAGCGTCCAGGGGGAATTTCCAAAGATGCCTTTCTGGATCACTCTGTCAGAGACTTGATTGTGATTCTTTGAATTCTGAAACATCAATACGGTCCTCCCTGTCCTTCCATATTCGTCCTTCTTCCTGAATTGATGACAGATTAAAGACGTTCCCTGCCCGATCAGGCCTGGTCGTCATCTTCTACCTGCCGGTTGGCTGCATTGACCGCATTTGGATATTCAATCGGCTTAAAGACCACATCCAGTTTTCGCTGCAGGCTGTAGATCGACAGGTTGCCATTGGCCAGATACGCAGCCGAGCAGCAGACAAAGAAGAATGGAAAGAAATCCATCCCAAAAATTTCCATGCCCACCATCATGGCTGCAAGCCAGGTATTCGTTCCGGCTCCAAACACTGCCGCATACCCAAGAGCAGCGCCAAATGCGGGTGGATAGCCAAAACGAGGACCCAGAACAGCGCCTAAACTGGCGCCGATCGCAAATAAAGGAGTAACTTCCCCGCCGATGAATCCCATCGACAGCGAGAGAACACTCAATCCAAATTTCAGTGCAAAATCCCAAGGATAAACCTGTCCGCCTGTGCAGGCATAGGTAATCAGGTTGACACCAGATCCGGAATATCGGCCATCATAGAATATCCACAACAGCAGACCCAGTCCCATGGAAAAGAAAGCAATCCGATAATACGGATTCAGTTTGGAATGGTCGAAATAATGATGGGCCTGATGCATGCACCACGCAAAGAAGCCGCCAACCAGACCAAAGACTATGCCAAGAATGGCCAGTTTCCAGCAGTCATGGATGAGTCCCATTTCAAAGCCATAAGGCAAAGAAAAAGCCTCTTTGCCAAGACCACAGATCTTGGCAATTTCAGCCGCACTTAAACTGGCTGCAAGCGCCGGGGCCAGAGCGCGGTATTCAATGACCCCGCTGACCAGAACTTCCATCGCAAAAAATACTGCGGTAAATGGCGTTCCAAACAAGCCAGAAAAGCCGGCCGCCATTCCCGTGATCAGAAAAATCGTTTTGCGATCTCTGAAATACGGCAGCTGGCGGCTGATCGCATTGGAGACAACTGCGCCAATCTGCATCCCGACTCCTTCTTTACCAACAGAGGCGCCTGCCAGATGCGAAAGCCAGGTACTGATCATCATCATGAAGACAATCCGTTTGGGCAGAGCTTTTTCCGTGCCCTGATTGACTTTAAAAACCAGACTGATGCCCTGTCTGGCTTTGCCGCCAAAGCGTTCAAACATACAGACAATCAACATACCGATGATCGGCAGCGTAAACAGCCACAGACAGTTGCCATAGTTCTGGTGAAACCAGGTGACCTGGTTGAGAACTTTAACAAACAGCACTTCAAACAACGAAACAATGATCCCGATCACAATTCCGGCCAGCGCCAGAATAAAGATCTCGGCGATCTGCCTGGTCAGCCGCCTTGTTCGACGCTCCAGGTGATCCATCCAATTGCTCATGCTTTTCACTCTTCTCTTTCTTCTCGTTTTTCTGTCTTTCTATTCAAAATGATTTGATTCCAAAGATCGATGGTTCTGATAGTTATCGATAGTCATTGATAGTTATCGATGATTCGATCACAGTTCCCGGCTACTGGAATGTCAGATAGTCTTTGCGAATTTTCTTCTTTCCAAATGCACTGCCAAACTGAACGACAACGATATCTCCGCTTGCTTCCAGAACGACACCCTGACCAAATTTCGGATGGGTAGCAATCGTACCTGGACGCACAGTACTTTTCTTGGATGCCAGTTTGCGTCTGGCCGCCAGCGTACGGGCCGCCTTGGCTGGATCGGCTTTGTCCTGTGCACCAGATGAAGAAGCAGCTCCTGTCGAAGCCGTTCTGGTCTGGAAAGCAGTGGTTTTTGCGGCTGCTTTCTTAGCAGCTGTTTTTTCCTGCTTTTCTTCTTCGGCCTCTTCAGGAATTTCATCCAGAAAACGGGATGGATATTTCGCGTGTCCGCTCTGATAGCTGTAGCCGCGGTTCCAGCTGAGATACAGATGCTCCTTGGCGCGGGTCATGGCCACATACATCAGTCGGCGTTCTTCTTCCAGTCCGGCGTTACCATTTTCATTGATAGCCCGCTCACTTGGGAATACCCCTTCATTGAGTCCGGCCAGAATGACCACCGGAAATTCCGTTCCCTTGGCGGAATGAACAGTCATTAAGGTCACAACATCCGGATCCTGATCGCGCTCATTCTTTTCGGAAAGCAGGGTAACCTGCTGAAGATAGTCATCGAGGTTTTCTACACCGTCCTGGGTAAGAGCAGCTTCGATGTCCTGTTTGATTTCCTGAACGTTTTCCAGTCTTTCGTCGCCATCTTCCATCGCTTCCAGCATCGTGTCATATCCACTCTTCACCAGAATATCATCAATAATATCCGGCAGATCTTCAGGATTGGTGTATTGGGCCAGGGAGGCTTTCAGACTGTCAATCAAGGCCGCAAACTTCTGCGCCTTTTTGGCAATAGCTGGTTTAAGGGTCTGCGGATCGCGCATGACTTCAAGCATATTCAGATCCCTGCTTAAGGCTTCTGCACGGATATCGTCCACCGATTTATCACCGATGCCCCGTCTTGGAACGTTAATGACCCGCTCTACCGCAAGATCGAGTGAGCGCTGTTTGGGGTCATCTTCAGTTGGCGAAGACAGCAGTCTTAAATAAGCCAGAATGTCTTTGACTTCCTTGCGTTCATAGAAGCGAAGGCCGCCAAAAATCCGATATGGAATCTGGTAAAAACGAAGTCCTTTTTCAATCGCCCGGGACTGGTAATTGGATCTGTACAAAACGGCCATGTCTTTCCACTGATATTTCCGGCTTTTGTGTTCGGCATTGAGCCGGCGGGCAATCAGAAAGCCTTCTGACTCATCGTCGTCGGACTCATCAAAGGCCAGAGGAAAACTGTTCGTGCTGCTGGTGAACAGATCTTTTTTGACACGGTTACGGTTATGACGGATCAGTTCATTGCTCGCATCCAGGATCGTTTTGGTTGAACGATAGTTTTCATCGAGAATAACGGTCTTGCAGGGCTTAAAGTCCTTTTCGAAGTTCATGATGATGCCAATGCTCGCATTGCGCCATGTGTAAATGGTCTGGTCCGGATCGCCCACGACGCAAAGAATCGCATCCGGGCGGGTCAGATTTTTAATGATGTCATATTGCACCGGATCGACGTCCTGGAACTCATCCACATGCAGATAATCCAGGCGGTTCTGCCATTTGGTTCGAACCGGAGTGCTGGTTTTGAGCAGCAAGTCGGTTTTGAGCAGCAGATCATCAAAGTCCATCGCCTTCATGGCTTTGAGCTCATTGAGATAGTCCCGGTAAATCAGAGCCTGGATCTTTTCCATCCAGGAACTGACGCCTTCGAGAATCTTTTCCGGGGTGACCCCTTTGTATTTCCAGCGCGAGATGCAGCCAAGCATTTTGGTATAGGTGAAATCTTTCGGGCTGAGATTGTGGTTTTTATAAAACCGTTTCAACAGGGCACGTTGATCATCTGGGTCGAGAATCGTAAAGTTTCTCGCATAGCCGATCTCATGAGCATCCTCCCGTAAAATCCGCACGCACAACGCATGAATGGTCGAAATGCGAACCTGGGAAGCATCCTGCGGACACTGTTCCTGCAGACGATGACGCATTTCGGCAGCCGCCTTGTTGGTAAAGGTAATGGCCAGAATGCGATTAGGATAAACCCCCAGGACATTGAGCAGATATTCAATGCGGGCCATCAGAACACGTGTCTTGCCACTGCCTGCGCCGGCGATAATGCGGACATGTTCGTCGGTACACAAAGCTGCTTCTTTCTGTCTGGGATTGAGTGTATCCATCAAAGGTTCCATACTTGCTGATCTCCTGTTCTGTTTCGGTTGGGTTATGCAGGATCTGAATGGATATACAGATCCGTCTGAACTTTTATTCTAACACACCTGTTTTCTCCCATTTATCTGGATCAGAAGACACAGAAAAACCGGGACGCACTTTGTTGATTTCGTTGCATCCCGGTTCAATGGTTTTCTGAAACTGCGTCAGCAGATCGCTATGGAGTGCCTGGGCAGACAGATTCAATATCCAGTTCAATATCCAGATTCAATCTTGACCAGATTCAGTCTGCCTAAATGTGGATATGACTATGAATATAGGAATATAAATATATGGAAGATCTGTTTGCACTCTTCAATCAGGCATAGAAGCCGGACTGTAAAATGCAGGAGCGCAGGTAATCCTGTTCGGCAATGCTCTTGCAAAGAACATGCAGATACAGGTAACGTTCGTCATCGCGGATGATGGCATCCAGATAACGGATTCCATCCTGTTCGTATTCATCCAGCCAGATGACACGGCCGTCTTCTTCATGAATCGGTTCAACGGCTTTAACTGCTTCCAGATCAGGAAGAATGGATGGCTGCTTGGAAGCCTGAATCAGCCAGTTCCACTCTTCATCTTCACTATAGGGGGCCATCAGGAAAACGGACTGTGTAGCGGGGTCATAGCTTCTCTCAGCAGTACCCGGAGCAACAACCTTCGCATCTTCAAAAACATGGTAGACTTCGCGTGTCCGATATTGAACAGCTTCCCGGTCCATTCCGATTGCGCCTTCTAATTTGTTTTCACGACCTAAAGTTTTGCATAATTCATCGTATGCCTTTAAAGGTAACGGAAGTGATGGGTCCATCCGGAAGGCAATTTCGAGATCATCGCAGATTTCGTCCGCGATTTTTTCAGTCTGGTCATTCATCTTGGAAAACTGACCATAGCCTTCTTTGGCAAGCAGAGTTAAAGCTGCGTTGCGATAGAACCGGGCATCCCGATCCCAGTTGTTCCAGACATAGAAATGGTCCATCAGATCAGAAAGGTTCTTGGCTTTAAATTCGTTTTCGTCCATGTCACCAGTGGCGGTTAAAACTTTGCCTTTCTCTGCTTTTGGCAGATAGTAGGTTTCATCAAACATGTAGTTCTTATTGCGGAACTGTGGATCTTCAAGAATCATCTTGCGCACATAGTCGAGCTCATTTTCATAAAGCTGAACCAGGCGGTCAAAGTCTCCATCCTTGTCATATTCCGTATCGTCGATCATTTCATAGTCACCCGGAATTTCTTCCTGAATATCTTTGAACAGATCAACTACAAATGCATGGAATCCAGGGCCACCCTGACGGGTATTGGCCGAAAGAATCATGTCTTTGCCTTCTTCGATCGCGACAATTTTGCCCTGTGGGCAGACCAGAATTTCAACATCATGGCCGCGGTCTTCAATCTGTACCCCTTCTCTGGCGGCAAGGGCACCTAAAACTTCATAAAGCTCATCCATCTGAGCCTGAGTACGATCTTTACAGATTAACTGTACAAACATGGCAGTGTATCCTTTCTATTCTTGTCAGGACATCTTTATTATTTCATTTCTCTTTACGCCAGCGGGCCAGATTGCCCGCTCATTTCAGAAAGGAGTCCTCCATTTACAGATGACTTATCCTCGCCTGAATGAAAAAGAATTCATCAAACCATCTCGTGACAATCAAAACTGCTGAATTTCGTTTTCAGTCTTCTGGTTTCCCTTCTGACTTTCCATCAGCTTTGTATCGTCTGATCCTGATTTTTGTCGCTTCGATTTTCGAGATGTCCTCGATTTGGATTGCATATTTCAGCGAAACTGCGTCGGTTTCTGTACGATCCAGAAACCTGACCATTTCAATTTTATGCTGATTTCTCAAATAATCCGTTCAGATGAACCAGACAGAATTGGTAAGTCTTTTTTCATCTTCTATCCCTTCTCCAGAGCTCTCCGTATTTCCATCTATATTTTCTTATTGCCTGGTCCTCTTATGGCCTTAGTCTCGGTATCCTCCCCTTCCATCCCCTCACTGAACTCTTCTCTTTTCTGGAGTTCCATAGCGAAAAAAAGCATTCACCAACCGCAAGTTGAACCAGACCAGTCAGGTTTGATCAGCTTCGTTTCCGTTTGGCTGGCTTTGATCGTCTATACTGGTAGCAGAGGTGAGCGTACATGAATCAGATTGCATCCGACTGGAAGGATTATGAAGTCCTCGATGCCGGCAACAAGGAAAAGTTAGAGCGCTGGAATGACGTCATTCTGCGCCGGCCAGATCCTGTTGCTTTATGGCCGATCGATGACGAATCCAACTGGAAAAAAGCCCACGCCGTTTACCACCGTTCAAACAAAGGCGGTGGAAGCTGGGAATATAAAAAGCCGATCAAGGAATTCTGGACCATCGGCTACAAAGATCTTCGCTTTAAAATTTCGCCAACTGGCTTTAAACATACCGGCCTGTTTCCCGAACAGGCAGCTAACTGGGATTTCATCATGAATACCATCCGTCAGGCCAAAGCCGAACATCCAGATCGGCCTGTACGGATTTTGAATCTGTTTGCCTATACCGGCGGCGCTACAATGGCAGCTGCCAAAGCAGGTGCAGATGAAGTCGTTCATCTGGATGCTTCCAAAGGCATCAATGCCTGGGCCAAAGAAAATATGGAACTCAACCACCTGGAAGACAAAAAGATCCGTTTTCTGGTGGATGATGTCATGAAATTCATCGCCCGTGAAAAACGCCGCGGCCGCAAATACGATGGCATTATTATGGATCCACCTTCCTACGGCAGAGGTCCAAATGGTGAAGTCTGGAAACTGGAAGACAATATCTTTGAACTGATCAATCAGGCCAAAGATCTGCTCAGTGACAATGCCCTGTTCTTTCTGGTCAACCTGTACACCACAGGTTTTCCACTGACAACTCTCAAACAGACCTTGGAAAGAACCGTTGGCCGTCAGTTTGGCGGATATGTTGAAGTCGGTGAGACACTGCTTCCAATTACCAAAGAACATGCGCTGCTGCCATGTGGCCTGTTTGGTCGCTGGACCAGTTTTAAACCGGAATGGCTGGATGAATAGCTGAGCCAACAACCGGACCATTGGTAATTTCACTCAGCCGTAATAATCTGAGTTTTGCAGGGTTTTATAACAGATTATGAATAAAACCGTCATATTTTGCATCAATAAAGCGAATGTGGCGGTTTTTTAATTTGACCATTCAGAAGTTATCTATTATAATATAATAGATAACAAGGTGATGCACATGACTAGACGACCAGATCCATTAGCTAGATTCAGAGTTAAAATCCACAATGACAACGGGCACAGATATGCTTTCACTCAGGTGCCTACTACCA
>CAJTLE010000005.1 GCA_910577085.1 uncultured Allobaculum sp.
GGTAGGGCCTTCCAGGATTTATCCGCACTTACGGTTCAACGGAAAACCTGTTTTTTCGAGGGCTATGATGACTCCAATTTACTGCCGAAAGGCTTTTTGAAGTACAATAAGTTACAATTTGTACCATCGTAGACTAAGAAAGTACATGTTTTTCGAGCGATTAAGACTTTCATTGTATTTTCCTTTCATTTTTCGCAAGTCCATGCTCAGATAGAATTCATTTTTCAATCCGGGCGATGAATTGCGAGTATTGTTTTACGGACTTCGTAGATTCAATCCACCATCTCTGATTATCAGATCTGATTTTGAATCCAGAAAGCATGTCTTAGCTTCAGTATAGTCTCGAAAGCCACTCCCGCAGGACGGCTGAGCTTTTCTTCAAGGGATTTACAACGCAAAAAAGACCGCCTCTTTCTGGAAAAAGAGAACGGTCTGGACAGAAATTCCGGATTCGAATTTCTGGGAAATGGTTTATGAATGAATAGAATCGGACTGATTATTCAACAATTTCGATTTCGACTTCGGTGCCGAGCCCCTGCATGTAACGGTCCATCTGTTCGGCAATCATTTTGGATTCCGCCACCGCATGCACGACGGTTTTAGCACCTGTTACAACGTCACCCGACGCAAAGACACCCGGCATTGTCGTCTGGCCGTTTTCCAGAACTTCAAGGTTTCCGTAGTTGTTCAGTTTCAGGCTTGGATCACGGGTAACCAGACGGTGCTGTGGAACCTGAGAGATCGCAATCATGACAGTGTCGCATGGGATCAGACGTTCTGTACCTTCAACGACAACGAGTTTTCCTTCTTCATTGAACTGTGTGTCGGCCATGATGATGCCTTCATCAGTGATGCGGACTGGGCTCTTCATGTATTCGAAGTTGACGCCTTCCAGAATTGCATATTCCTGTTCTTCTTTGGAAGCAGCAACTTTGTCGCGGCGCACGTAAACCGTAACCCGATCGGAACCTTTACGAACAGCTGTTCTGGCCGCATCCATGGCGGCATTGCCAGCACCGATGACCGCAACGCGACGACCTAAGTCATACACATCCGGGTTATTGAGGTAGTTCACCGCATATTGAACGTTACCGAATGTTTCGCCTGGGATATTGAGGCGTTTTGGTCTCCAGGCACCAGTTCCGATGAAGACGGAGCTGTATCCATCATCCAGCAGATCCTGCACGCTGATGGCGCCGCCAATCGCCATATTTGGACGGATCTGGATATCCAGAGCTTTTAATTTTTCTGCATAGCGATCGAGAATGGTGCGTGGCAGACGATAATCTGGAATGCCATAGCGCATGATGCCGCCGATTTTTTCGCGAACTTCGAAGATGGTCACTTTGTAGCCTTTTTCGCGTAATAGCACCGCGATGGTAATACCGGCAGGACCCGCACCGATTACGGCTGCACGTTTGCCGTTCCATTCTGGAAGATTGTGGTGGATTCTTTCGAAGCAGGCATCAGAAATGAAGTGTTCGATGTCGCTGATCGCAACTGGATCCCCTTTAATGCCTTTGACGCAATGACCTTCGCACTGTGCGCCATGGTCGCAGACCAGGGAGCAGATGATGGACAAGGGGTTGTTTTCAAACAACATCTGCGCAGCAGTCATGGTTTCATTTTCTTTAAGCAGCCGGATCATTTCCGGGATATTGGTATTGATTGGGCAGCCTTTCCGACATCTCGGATTGCGGCACTGAAGGCACTTTTCGGCCTCTTTGAGTACGTTATTACTCATCCTTTTCCTCCTTGGATTGGTATTCAGGCTGATCTTTAAAGCCAAAAGCTGCAGACTGGCTTATTCATTCAGGCAGTTTTATCGCTTTTTTGGCTTTTTGCAGATCAGTTTTTTCTTATCAATTCTCTGTACTTTTCTTCATCCCTCTTATGCAAGGATTGATCTATCATATTGCATCGCTTACAGATAGTCACGATTGTGCAAAATCTATCAGGTTGGTGATGAAAAATGAGTGATTTTAGCAGATTTCTTGAATTTTCTGCGCCGGTTTCTTGATTTTTCGGTTTTCCTGGTCTGTTTTCTCGATCCTTGGATTTTTCTGATCCAGTTTTGGTCCTTTGGATGATCTGATCTGTTTTCCTGATCCTTTGAGTTATCGGATCTGGTTTCTGGATTTCCGGCTGCTGATTCTGAATTGCGATTGGCTGCATGCAAAAAAGGCCCTGATCATCAGAATGTGCTGATGATCAGGGCCTTTTGGTATGGTTCAGTTTTTGTTTTTATGCGATTTTGCGATTGATCGTATTTTGGACGGATTGATCAGAAGAGCGAACTATTCGTCTTCGTCCTCATCGAGATCTCTGTCTTCATCGTCATCGTCTTCATCGTCTTCGATTGGAACTTCTTCGGAATCGTCACCATCGTAACGGGCGTTTTCGCTTTCGTCTTCAACACTGATGGAATCAGTATCAACGATGGTATGAGCGGAAGACTGACGTTTGCGCAGATCCCAGGTGTTTCCTGGTAAAGAGGCGAAGCGGCCATCAATGGACAGGTCGCTGTAGAACTGAGCAATGTTGTCATCGGACTGAGAAGGAGTGAATCCCATCTCTTTGGAGACGATTGTCCAGAGGTCCAAGAATTTCATGGCTTTCTTTTCTTTGGTCAGAATATCAAAAGCCAGTTCAATCATTGATTTTTTCATAATTGCTAATTCTCCTCATTTATCCAAATAGATCCAGTTACATAGATTCTGGTGCGCTGACCCCAATCAGGCTTAACGCATCCGCCAGAACGATCCGTACTGCTTTGAGCAGGCCGATTCGTTTGGCACTGAGTTCTGGATTTGCAGGGTCATTGACCTTGCAGGCCGAATAGAAGCTGTGGAACTTCGAGGCCAGATTCTGAATGTAGTGAGAAATCTTGTGCACCTGACGGGTTTTGGCAGTCTGAGCGATAACCGAGGGATATTCGGCAAGCGTCTTGAGCAGGTCGATTTCTTTTTCGTGTACCAGACCTTCGTAGTTTTCAGGTTCTGGATAGTCTGCATTTTTGAGAATCGAGCAGATTCGGGCATGAGCATATTGAGCGTAGTAAACCGGGTTTTCGTTGGTCTGCGATACGGCTAAGGCCAGATCGAAATCCAGGTGGGTATCCAGCGCTCTGGCACTGAAGAAGTAACGGGCAGCGTCGACACCAACCAGATCGATCAGATCATTGATGGTTGTGGCATTGCCAAGACGTTTGGACATTTTGACTTCTTCGCCGTTGGAAACCAGACGGACCATCTGAATGATATCGACACTCAGTTTATCCGGATCATTGCCAAGAGCGGCCATAGATGCTTTTAAACGTGGAATATAACCATGGTGGTCTGCGCCGAAGAAATCGACGAGCATGTCAAATCCACGCTGGTATTTGTCGTTATGGTAGGCAATATCAGGAACCAGGTAGGTTAAAGAACCATCCTGCTTGCGCAGTACGCGGTCTTTATCATCTTTAAAGTCAGTGGTTCTAAACCACAGTGCGCCATCCTGTTCATAGGTATAGCCATTGCGGCCGAGAATTTCCATAGCTTCTTCAACGCGGCCGCTGTCACGCAGTGCCTGTTCGGAAGACCAGACATCAAAATGAACGCGGAAACGATCAAGGTCTTCCTTGATCTTATCCAGTTCGAAGGCAATTCCTTCTTTACGGAAGAAGTCGAGGGTTTCGTCTGTTGGTTCCAGATAAATATTCGGGAAGTCTTTGGCTAACTGTTCGGCTTTTTCTTTGACGTCAGCGCCAAGATAGCCATCCTGACCGATTTCGGCTTCCAGGCCGTGTGCCTGGGCATAGCGGGCCCATAAGGATTTTGCCAGATTGGTGATCTGGTTGCCGGCATCATTGACGTAGTATTCACGAGTTACGTCATAACCGCCCTTTTTCATAATGCGGGAAATACTGTCACCCCAGGCTGCGCCGCGCGCATGACCAAGGTGCAGACTTCCAGTCGGGTTGGCCGATACGTATTCGAGATCCACTTTGATGTCATTGGCTGGATGTGTGCCGTAGTTTTCTTTTTCTTCCAGAATCTTCGGGATGATTTTTGAATACTGATCTTTCTTCATGACGAAGTTGATGAAACCAGGACCGGCAATCTGTGCGCTCTCGATTTCGTCTCCGGATAGATTTTCAACCAGGCCTTCGGCAATCAGCGCTGGTTTGTTATGCAGGGTTCTGGCGAGTTTCATGGCCAGGTTGGTGGAGTAGTCTCCCTGCTCTTTGCGTTTGGGGATTTCAATGATGATCTCACTTGGTTCCAAGTCAAGATCAAAGGCTTTTTTCGCTGCAGCCTGTAAAGACTGGCGTAAAGCGTCGTCCATCGCTCCCATTCCATTCACCCTTTCTTTTTTTATCTGTTTTTTGATTTCTCTATTTACAGTTTGGAGGGATTTTATCAGATTTCCGGCCGTTTTTTCTTTTTTCTGAAAATTCAACTTTAAATTTTGAAATTCTTGTGTATCTGTTGTTAATTTTCTAACTTAATGGCCTGATTTTGGCAAATCTGGGGATACAATTGACAGATTTCCAGTATAGATTCTTTGAAAAAACGGGGATTTCTTGCTGATTGTTCTGATTGATTCAATCTAAGAAAGTCACTCTTTTTCCATTAACAGAAACTCAAAAAACTGATCTCCATTCAGTTTGTAGGAGACTTTTGTGCTTTGGGCATTGCGTTCAATGTCGACATCTGTGATCGGTAATTTCAGCTCTCCATAGGGGGTGAGAATGCGGGCAGTTCCTGTGCCTTTATCCTGTAACGTGATCAGGCTCTGGAATTCACCGTTGTTTTCGATCATGACACCGCGCATCAGGATCTTCCAGACCATATGAGTATTCTCATTTTTGAGGGTGATGATCTTCGATCCTTCTTTAAGTTCTTCAATTTCGGCGGGTCCGTCAAACATGACATCATGGTTGACAGTATCCTCTAAATAAACAGTATTTAACATAGCGAAGAAAGTGTAGCACAAACTTTTTTCGATTCCACAATTCAGCACTTGACAAATTGGCAGATTCGACTTTCCTGACGGAATCTGGTTTCTTTATGTAACTGCATTCTTTTCATATTTAATCCTTACTAGATACTTTACCTTCAGACTCCAACAGTTCCATTCAATCGACCATTAAATCTGGCACTCTCATGGTTTCATTCAAAATCTGGCGGATCTCTTTGGATCTCCTTTCTGTCTGCCCGAATAATTCTTCCTGCTCTTATTTTTCATTACGATCCGGCCTGGATTTTTCTTGCGGTCAATCTCTGGTTTCTTTTGGGAAGACGATAGACCGCTTTTTCTTACGCTTTCACTTTTTCCGACATCTTTTTCAACATTTTTCAGAAAATTTTCTGTAATTTGCCCCCTGGCAGTTGAAAGATTTCTTTTCATTGTTTAGCCTTAAGCCCATAGACAAAACCGATGCGGCAGAAAAGTAGCCTGTTTAAAGTCTGCAAGCGAGTTCTGGAAGGTGGAAGCAGAACGAGATGGGAATGGGTGAATGGCCTGCCAAGGGCGACCTGAACAAAATGTTTCAGTAGGGAAGACGTGTGGTCTGCGTTAAAGGACCGGCCATGTGATGGCATGGTAAAGTGGGCAGAATTTCTGTCAAATTGGGTGGTACCGCAGGAGCATATCAACGCTTTTGTCCCAGTAAGAGCAATCTTCAGGGCAAAAGCTTTTTTCTTTCCTGAAGATGCAACTCCATCAACCAACAAGGAAAGGACACTACATCTTATGAACGAACAGACAATCCCTTACAAGATTTATCTCGAAGAAGACGAGATGCCCAAGTACTGGTATAACCTGCGGGCAGATATGAAAAACAAACCTGCCCCGCTGTTGAATCCGGCTACACTCAAACCCATGACTTTTGAAGACCTTCAGCCGGTCTTCTGCGATGAGCTCATTGAGCAGGAACTGGATGATACAACCCCTTATATTGAAATTCCAAAAGAAATCCGTGATTTCTATAAAATGTATCGGCCTGCCCCACTCGTGCGCGCCTATAACCTGGAGCGCAAACTGGGCACACCGGCCAAAATCTATTACAAGTTTGAAGGCAACAATACCTCCGGCAGCCATAAGCTCAATTCGGCAATTGCGCAGGCTTACTACGCCAAAAAGCAGGGACTGAAAGGTGTCACCACCGAAACTGGAGCCGGCCAGTGGGGAACCGCTTTATCGATGGCCTGTGCTTATCTTGGACTCGATTGCCAGGTGTACATGGTTAAAGTCTCCTATGAACAGAAACCATTTAGACGCGAAGTGATGAGAACGTATGGTGCCAATGTCACCCCAAGTCCATCCCTGACAACCGAAGTCGGCAAAGAAATTCTGCGCAAACATCCCGGTACAACCGGCTCGCTTGGCTGTGCAATTTCGGAAGCCGTTGAAGCAGCCACCAAACAGGAAGGCTACCGCTATGTGCTGGGCAGTGTACTCAACCAGGTCCTTCTCCATCAGAGTGTCATTGGGTTAGAGACCAAAACGGCACTGGATAAATATGGAATCGAACCCGATATCATCATCGGCTGTGCCGGTGGTGGATCGAATCTTGGTGGTCTGATTGGTCCATTTATGAGAGAAAAGCTGCGCGGGGAAAAAGACTATCGCATTATTGCGGTGGAACCAGCCAGCTGCCCATCCCTGACCCGCGGTAAATACGCCTATGACTTCTGCGATACCGGCATGGTTACGCCTTTACAGAAGATGTATACCCTTGGAAGCAACTTCATTCCTTCCGCCAACCATGCGGGAGGTCTGCGCTACCATGGCATGAGCTCTACGCTTTCTCAGCTTTACGATGATGGCTATCTGGAAGCTGTCTCGGTTGAACAGACCGGTGTCTTTGAAGCCGCAAAATTCTTTGCGCAGATTGAAGGCACCCTGCCGGCTCCCGAAAGCAGCCATGCGATCCGTGTAGCGATTGATGAAGCGCTCAAATGCAAAGAAACCGGTGAAGAAAAAACGATCGTCTTTGGTCTGACAGGCACCGGCTACTTTGACATGGTGGCTTATGAAAAGTTCAACAACGGTGAAATGTCCGACTACATTCCAACCGACGAAGAACTCGAAGCCAGCTTTGCCCAGCTTCCAGTCGTTCCAGAAGCCTGAACTTTGAATCCATTTTGATTTCTGGTTTTTTGATTTGTCGTACAGCCAGAATCCCGGTTTTTCATCTCCTTTTCAGGGTTCTGGTTTTCCATAAGTCAAACAGAACGCTCTGTTCAACCCCCAGGCTCAGTTGGACAGACTCCCGTTCTGTCTACGGGATGCAAGGCTTTCCTTCCCGAAATCCGTCTTTAATGGACGCTTCTTGATCTGTTTGTTTATTCTCTTTACCCTTGCATCCTTCGGCCCTTCCTGTGTGTGGACGGGCCTTTTTTGCGTGAAAAAAGAGCTCTGTCCAAAGAACAAAGCCCTCAAGTTCAAATTCGATTTGTTCGTGCAGAGCCATTTGCTCCATCAACGCCTGCGATAAGCCAGAAAGAAGCCAAATGCCGCTCCCGCAATACCCCCGATGACATGGGCCATCTGCGAGATATTATCGGTGGTAATCACACCCGCAATAATCTCCTGACCAAGATAGAGAATTACAACCAGAATCATCGTGATCGGAATTTCGCCATGACGGAAAGAGGTCATGCTGCAAAGAATAATGAACGCAAAGACGACCCCACTGCAGCCAATCAGACCATTGGTCGTTACGGCCATATTAGCGATGGCAGTCAGAATGGCGGTAGCCAGAATAATGATCAGGGTATTTTTTGAGCCATACCGCTCTTCCACCACCGGCCCTGTCAACAATAAAAGCATCATGTTGCTCATGAAGTGATTCACGGAAGCGTGACCCAGAATATAAGTCACCATAGTCACATAAGTCTGGATCTGATTGAGCGGTGCTCTTCGGGTAATAAACCAGTCCATATATCGATAGCCAGTCAGTTCTGAAAAAATCAGAACCCCAAGACACAACAGTGCAAACGTCAGAATGACTGGCGAATTGTATTTCAGTCGTAAACGCATGAATTTCCCTTTCTCTCAAAATCTCTCAAAAATCAGCCTGTGAATATTAAGATTGTAAGTCTCCAGGCAGATTTCTGATTTCTGCTTACGGTCTGAATTCAGAGCCGTATATTCAGAAATTTTAAACCGGATCCGATCAGATTTTCTTACAGTTTCCAGTTTGTATGGATTTTGAAAAGAAAAGACAGTTTGGCTTTAACGAAAAACGACAGCAATCCCCTCCTGCTTCAACGCATTGAAACAAAGGGATCGCTGTCGTTAGTAAACCGATTGTATTCTTATGTTTTTGTGTTCTCTTCCTCTTCTTTCGAGGAAGTCTTTCTGATTTCCAGACCCGGGATCAGAGCTGATTGGTCTGATCGAGATAGTTATACAGAGCGCCGATCAGGTTGGCATCGCTGGAGAAGTGGCAGGCTGCAACAGCTGGCTTGCTTGCCGGAAACCAGACTGGCAGGCGATCGTACTGACGACTCATCACGCGATCGAGCGTATCGATCAGAATAGGCTGACGGGAGATGCCGCCACCAATGGCCACTTTTTCAACGTCCAAGGCGCACTGCAGGCCATACAGACCTGTCGCCAGGGTTTCGCAGAACCATTCGAGCTCTTCAATTGCTTTTGGATCGCCATTGTTTACCGCTTCAAAGAAGGTGCGGCCGTTGGCCTCGGCTGGATTCTGGCCTGTTGCCATGGCATGACGGCGAACCATGGCATTCGTGCAGTTGATATCCGACCAGGCCTGATGATTGGCCATAGCCCGGCCATTCCAGTTGGTTGGAATCGGGGAGAATTCACCTGCCGCAAAGGTGTTGCCTTTCCAGAGCTTGCCATTGATGATGACAGCCCCGCCAATGCCTGTCCCGATGGTCAGCACCAGACCAGAATTTACATCCTGCATGGCGCCTTTCCAGAGTTCCGCCATCGCTGCTGCTTTGGCATCATTTTCAACGTAGAACGGAATGGGGATCCGATCTTTAAGCAGGCCTTTTAAGTCCACACCGCCGTTGAGGTACATCAAAGCGCCGCCGGTATAGAAATAGCCGTTGACACTGTCGATGCGGCCGGGAGCGGCCATCACAAGAGCTTCTGGATTCTCGGTTTTGTATTGGTCATAAATGCTGGTGATCAGATCCAGAAACGCATCCAGACCCTCTTTTGGAGTTGGGTATTCTCCCTGGTCGAGCAGAGCGGCACTCTGGTCCATCAGGGCATATTTGATTCCGGTTCCTCCCACATCAATCGAAATGTACTTACTCATATCTCTCTCCTTAATATTGAGCATTTTGCTTGCATCTTCGTTGTAACATAGTTATCCGTCTGTTGGATAGCGTTTTCAGAAAATTTCCGAGAAAGTTAAAATGTGGGTCCAGCGCAAAAACAGGAAGACGGGAAAATGAGACAACAGGAGAACAGAAAGATGAAAAAAACGAGCCATCCTGATCCGGTTTTGTGTTCCGATCAGAATGGCTCGTTTTGCTTAGAGTCTGGTTTTGGGCTCATGGCCAAATGTGGGAAGAAGAGCGCTTGTTTCTCTCTTATTTCTGGCTTTTTTGTAGTTCTGGATTCCTTGGCTTACTTATTCTGGCTTAAAGCAGATCCGCTTTTTCAGGGGCTGGAGCCGGTTTGTCTTCGATTTCCTTTTTCTCCTGGCGGATCACTTCAAACATCAAAGCCGCTTTTTCTTTATTCGCCTGCTTTGGCGTATCTTTGACAACAACTTCCAGAATCCGGTTTCCAAATTCCAGAACAATGCGATCATCGATTTCGACCTCGCTTGAAGGCTTAGCCACGCGGCCGTTGAGCAGAATCCGTTTTTCTAACGCAAGCTGCTTGGCCGCTTCTCTTCGCTTGAGAATCCGGGCGGTTTTCAGATATTTATCCAGACGCATCAGGCGGCCTCCTTTCTAAACAGAGGGTCGTTGAGGACCGATGTAACTTTTTCAAATAATGGAATATAGTTTTTCTTTTTCTCGAAGCTGACTGTAATCCGACCGTTTTTAAACGTCATATTGACCTGCCGGCTGGCGGCAGACATCGCTTCAAACAATTTCAGACCATCCGCTTTGCGGCTCCAGTCACTGCTCATGACAATCTGAATCTTGTTATCGGATTCGTTAACGGAATCGACACCTTCTTCAGAAGCAAACAGATCCATTTTTTTAGCCGCAAACAGCTCCTGGACTTCTTTTGGAATCCGGCCGAATAAATCCGCCGTCTTCGTTTCATAGTCTTCCAGTTCTTTTCGGGTATGAATCGAACGGATTTCCTGATACAGAGCCAGTTTGTCGCCATCGTTAGAAGTAAACGGGGCTGGAATATACCCGCCGGTTTCGACATTGGCCTGTTTGAGTGGAACTTCAGATTCTTCGTTTTCCGGTTTGATGCCTTTTTTACGGGCAATAGCCTGCGAAAGCATATCCAGATACATATCCAGACCGACACTATCAATAAAGCCGGCCTGTTTTGGACCAAGCATATCCCCGGCACCACGGATCGTTAAATCACGCATCGCGATTTTATATCCACTGCCCAGCTGTGTGAATTCCTTGATGGATTTCAGACGCTTGGACGAGTTTTCGGATAATTGTTTTTGAGGCGGTACGAGCAGATAACAGTATGCCAGCTTTTCACGACGACCAACACGGCCGCGGATCTGATAAAGCTGTGAGAGACCAAAGCGGTCGGCATTTTCAATAATAATCGTGTTGGCATTGGCGATATCCAGACCAGTTTCAATGATCGTTGTGCACACAAGAATCTGGTATTTGCCCTCTGAGAAATCCATCATGACATCTTCAATCTGATCGCGAGTCATCTGACCATGGGCTACCCCGACGCGGGCATCCGGGAATTTTTCCTGGAGCTGTTGGGCAGTGCGGTAAATATCTTCAACGCGGTTATGCAGGAAGAAGACCTGGCCATCCCGGGCAAGTTCACGCTGGATGATTTCTTCGACCACTGGTCCTTTTTCTTCCATGATGTACGTCTGAATTGGGTGACGGTGAGCTGGCGGGGTATTGAGCTGTGAAATCGTACGGACACCGATTAAGGACATCTGCAAAGTTCGTGGAATTGGGGTTGCGGATAAAGCCAGAACATCAATCGAGTTTTTCATCTCTTTGATGATCTCTTTGTGTTTGACCCCAAAGCGCTGCTCCTCGTCAATGATCAGCAATCCAAGATCCTTATATTGAATCTTCTTGGAGAACAGACGATGCGTACCGACGACAATATCAATCTGACCATCGGCCAGACCCTTGATGATTTCTTTCATCTTCTTGGCTGAGACAAATCGATTGACCAGTTCAATGCGCGCCCCGGTATCTTCAAACCGTTTTTTCAAGGTCTGGAAATGCTGGAGGGACAGAATAGTCGTTGGACAAAGGAAGGCAACCTGTTTGCCAGCCATGACGGCCTTAAAGGCACATCGCATAGCAACTTCGGTTTTGCCATAGCCGACATCCCCGATCAACAGATGGTCCATTGGTTTTGGCTTTTCCATTTCGGCTTTGATTTCAGCCGTTGCCTGAATCTGGTCAGGCGTGGATTCATATTCAAAGGCTTCATCGAATTCCCGTTCCAGCGCATCTTCTTTTGGGAAGGCAAAGCCAATATCTTCACTGCGGGCTGCATACAGTTCAACGAGCTTGCCGGCGATTTCTTCAACACGGGCGTTGACTTTACTTTTCGTCTTTTCCCATTCGCCGCTACCCAGTTTGGAAAGCTTGGTCTGGGAGCCTTCTTTGGAGACATACTTACGAACTAACTGGAACTGGCTGATTGGGACATACAGATCATCCCCGCCGCGATAGGCAACATGAAGGAAGTCATGTTTGACGCCTTTGACTTCCCTGGTTTCCACACCCAGATACTGACCGATGCCATAGGTGGCATGAACGATATAGTCTCCAGGCTGAAGTTCGAGAATATCATTGAGCGCTGTGGATTGCGAGAAGGTTTTCTGATACGGAACTTTTCGGTTGAGATGACGGAAAACTTCCTTACGGGTATAAACAACATAATCCGGGGTTTCAAAGCCCTGATAGAAGATCGGATCTGTGAATTTCAGTTTGGAAATATCCATCTTTTCCTTTAACAGGTCGATATCTTCTTTTTCCAGCGCAAAGTACACATTGTCTTTTTCAGCTTCCTGGGGAACCCATTCGAGGTAGTTGAGCGTTGGCGGCTCAATCGTGCGGATGCCGGATTCTACCGGATGATCAAAGTGAACAAATTCCTGAATCATCAACGGTTTGTTTTTAGCCGTCATCTGATACAGATCATGGAACATCGTATAGCGGGGCAGAGCCTGGAAATCCTGGACTTCTTCCTGCATATAGGTTGCGTTATCCAGGACGACTTTCTTGGCAGCTGCTTCAACCGCATCTTCGGTGGAGAAAATGATCTGCGCATTGGGGACATAGTCCAGCAGATTTCCGGTTTTCAGCCACGCATAGTAACGATAGAGACGGGATTGGGGATCAAAGGTTTCGATCGAGCGCATATCCTGGTCAATGATTTCTTCCAGGAACTCTCTGCCAGCCGGATCTGTTTTCTGGAGCTGTTCTTCAAGTTTTTGTGGAATGATGGTTTTAAGCTCTTCAATCTGTTCATCGGTAAAGAGAACCTCGGTAGATGGAACCAGAGTGACTTCATCCACCGAACGGATGGTGCGCTGCGAATTTGGATTGAAGAAGCGGATCGAATCGATTTCTGTATCAAAGAATTCGATTCGGATTGGATCTGGATAGTTTAAGGAATAAACATCCAGAATGCCGCCACGGGTGGCGTAAGTGCACGGAATTTCAGTGTAGTTGACTTTGACATAGCCGATGCGGTTGAGCTTTTCCACCAGCTTGTCACGGCTGATTTCCATGCCTTCATGAATCTTCAGGCAGGACTCATCAAAGAATTTGACATCCGGCATGAAGCGGGTGAATGCGGCAGCATTAACGACGATGATTTTGTCAAAGTCCTGGCGCATCTGAACCACGGCGCTCAGCTGGTTGTTCTTTTCTTCCGGACTGGCCGCAATGGCAGAAATGCGCAGAGATTCATCCATGACAAAAAGCAGCACTTCCTGCTGGAGCATGGCCAGACGGGTATATAACTGCTGCGCTTCATATTTATTCTTTTTGACCACGATCCGGGTTTTATGATCCTGGGCAAAGGCGGCGGCCAGAAGCAAGGCTTCTTCCATTTCGCCAAGGTTACCCAGTTTGCCATCTGGCTTCATCAACTCTTTGGTCAATGGGTTATGTTCTAATGATTGCAGAATTGGATTGTCGCTCACAATTCCTCCTCCTTTCAGATTTCAGATCAAGATCCGTTTCTTTGTAATTTCAGATTCTACCTTCAAAACCAGGCTGAACTTTCTCAGCCCTTTCCTGTTATTCTTTGATCCACATTCATTTTCCGATCTATTTTTGTTAGATGTCCTTGGTTTTCCGATCAAAGCCTGATTGATCATATTTCTGATTTTTCAAAAGAATTCAGATTTTTGAATTGCAGTCTGCAGAACTGATCAGGATCAATTCAATGAATTGAAGTCAGACTTTGAAACGAATCTCTCCAAAGTCGGATGTTCTTCCACTCAAAAATATCGGATTATGATTTGTTAATCCGATATTTGAAATGGTCTGAATTTTAAGAATTCCAGTTGACCTGGATCCATTCTGGATACCTTGAATCAAGAAAAAAGAGTTCAAAAACAATGAAAAACAATGAATGAAGCAGTTTCTTCAAAGGAATTCTAGACAGTTATTATAGCCTGTTTCGATTCATAAAGTCGATTTATGGCCTGCATTTCACCTTTCCAGTTGAGTATTTCTTCAATTTTGGAAAATCTGCCTGACTTCAGGTTGATTCGTTTTCAGAACCATCCAGTCCAACTGATTTTCCTTTTCAGAATTTCAAAAGGACTGTTCTTTGGTTTCTGCTTCCTTTCTATCTTCCGAAAGCACCTGCTTTGACAGTCCTCAAAAAGCGTAAACCTGAGCAATCAGGGGAAAATCAGATTTTGATTTTCCAGGCAATTCTTCCTGCCGGACCCCCTTCTGAACCAATCCTTTCTGATGAGTATATGGATAATCAGAATTTAAAACCAGCAAGACATCTCTGGCTTTCGTCATCACGTTGAATCTGATTTTCCAAAACAAATCAGAAATTTAAATTAGAAAATTTATATGTTAATGATTTTAGACCACAACATCTATTTATAGTATCTGATGTGGTAAAATATATTTCTGATCGTTATCTGTACTTGAAGTCAAGTTGTCAAATTGTTGATGAAAGCGGATTCCGATCGATTCCGACCGAAAATCCATTCAAATTTCGGAATCCCATATGAATTTCTGATAAATCTGCAAATTTCAACGAAAATTTTCTAAAAAAATAATTTTTGCCTGAATCCGCAGATTTCAGGCAAAAATTACATCAAATTTCAAGTTTGTGGTGAATCAGTCGAAATGGGAATTTGATCTGATCAAAGTTCAAATCCATTGAATCGATTTATTCGGATTTTGGTTTTGACTCAACGAAGAATTCAGCCATCTCAATTTCACTTCCGGACAGAGAATAGGTTGTCTCCACGCGTTCTTCAATCACAGGGCTCGCTGGGCTCTGTTTTTCGATCTGAGAAAGCTCTGGTTTCTTGTCATCGGCTGATTTTTTGTCAGAATCAGTGTCTTTAGAGGCTTTGGAGTCCTTGGAATCAAGGGTATATGTCTCTGTAGCTTCATTATTGGCAAACGTCTGGGTCTTTTCAGTGGCTGGTTTTGGTTTGGCTTTCTTTGGTTTGACGTTATAGCGGTTCATGGTCTGCTCAAAGGTATGATTTAAGGAGAACAGAGCTGCTTTGGCTGCCTGGTCAATGGCTTTATTAAGATCTTCGACTTCATCTGCTCTGAATTTGGTCAGAACGTAGTCGATAATCTTGATTTTCGGATCTCGGCCAATTCCAACACGGATCCGGTTGAAATCTTCGCCTAAAACGGAGCTGATGACGCTTTTCATGCCATTGTGACCACCGGCAGAGCCTTTGGTTTTCAGGCGGATGGAGCCGACTGGGGTATCCAGATCGTCATAAATAACGAGAATGTCCTTGCGGTCAATCTTGAAGAAGTCCATGCAGGCCCGTACGGAAAAGCCGGACAGGTTCATGTAGGTTTCTGGCTTTAATAAGATGACATCTTCGCCTCTCAGCTTAGTTTTTACGTAGCTGCCTTCAAACTTTTTCTTGGAAATCGACTGGTCTGTCATCTGTGCAATGCGGTCCATGACCATGAACCCGGCATTGTGTCTGGTATTTTCATATTTAACGCCGGGATTTCCCAGCCCTACGATCAGTTTCATTGTGTTCCTCCTGTGATGCGTATTTGTCTTTGATACCTATTTATATTGACTGTTGTACTGATTGTATAAAATGAATGATCTGAATCTTCTCATTTTATGATTCAGGATCAGATCAATTGTAGCCAGAGCCGCACGCAAATCGCGAATTTAAGGCCTGCTCTGGCCTGTGTAAACAGAAAAAAAAGGGCTTGCGCCCTTTATTGATTTTATTCAGAAGCTTTTCCTGGAGTGTAGAGAATGTGCAGCTGACGTGCCACTCCTTCACCTTCGGATTTTGTGGTGATATCTTTCATGTTTGCCAGTGCATTATGAATTGCTTTACGCTCATCGGCTGGCATTGGCTCCAGAACAGCATCCACTTTGGTACGACGAACATCCTGAGCTACACGAGTAGCCATCCGGACGATCTTTTCGTAGCGGTCTTCTTTGTAGCCATTGATATCAATCATCATGCGGACATGCTTTTTGAATACACTGCTGGCTGCTGTACGAACCAGTCGGTTGAAATCCTGTAAGGATCTTCCCTGACGGCCAATCATGACCGCGTTGCAGTTGGTATCCACTTTGACACGATAGAAGTCATCGTCGCCATCTTTTTCCATCAGGACTTCGCACATGCCATCCATATCGGCATTGTCAAAGTATTCCTGAATGTAGTCATGAATAAACACTGCAATATCTGCCGGGGCATAGGCTTCGATGGTCACGGTGCGTCCGATTCCGAGAAAGCCTGCTTTTTCTTCAACGACCGTGTAGGTCAGCTGGTCAGTTGTCACTTTTTTCTTTTTGCAGGCAGCTGCGAGTGCTTCTTCCAGCGTTTTTCCGGTAAAACGATCAAATTCCATACTCATTCCCGCTTCTTTCTTCTTATCTTTGAGAAATTCTCGGCCGGCCATCTGCGACAGGAAGTTTGACCTGAACCGGCTTGTTTCTATAGATACCTTTTCTTAAAACTTATTTCCATCAATGGCTTGAGGCCAGGATCTTGTGCGCAAATCCTTCAGTTTTTCTGATTGATGGTTTCAAGATTACTTCTTACGGTTTTTCAGTACGCCCTGGGCGCGTTTTTCAGCTAATTCTTTTTCGCGTTTGGCTTTTGCATCCTCAGAAATAAAGTGGCTGAGAACACTTGTTAAAGCACGGATGACGGAAGAAACCAGCCAGTAGAAGGACATGGCAATTGGCCAGGACAGATACATGAAGGCGATTAACGCGGTTGTCATGTACATAGTCATGTTCATGGTGTTGTTCATCATGCCAGCCTGTTTGTCCTGGTTTTTCGCTTTGGTCTGTTTTCCACCTTTGTTGGAAAGCTTGTTAAGCCATTTTGGCAGCTGCAGCTGAACAAGGGACATCACGATCATTAACAGGTAAACCGTGATTAACCCCCACTGCATATGCTGGAAACCATATAATGGAGTTTCGGATAATGGCATACCCATAAAGCTTCCATATACAGTTGTCGCTGCCCGCATGCAGGCATAGAACATACCCATCATGACAGGTAACTGAATAAACATGACGAGCATGCTTCCAAATGGATGCACATCGTTTTCGTCATAGAGTTTCTGCATTTCCTGGGCCATGAGCATTTTGGAACGTTCGTCGTTCTTGCCCTGATATTTGGCCTGCAGTCTCTGCATTTCTGGCTGAATTTCCTGCATTCTCTGCTGGGAAATCTGTGACTTATAGGTTAAGGCAAAGATTAACAGCTGAATGACTAAAGTCGCCAGAATGATACCCCATCCGGCATCGGTGAAGCTGGCAAATAAGTTGATTAACTGGGCGATTGGCCAGACGATTAAACCGTCAAACCATCCCTGTTTCCAGCTTTCTCCCCATGTAGTTGGGGCAATCGTAATCGTTGTTTCGGTCGTGGATTCGACTTCTTCTTTGAGCTGCTGATCAGAGACTTCGGAGATATTCACCTGATCTTTGTCGATGGTAACTTCGTGGAGAGCAATGACCTGATCCAGTTTCGTTTTGCCATCCTTTCCTCTCGGGTTCGAGCAGGCGGAAAGACCCATCACTACCAGCATACAGAGAAGAAGGATCCGACACTTTTCAAGCAGAGTCTTTTTCATCTTTTTTTTCCCTCTCTGAATTTCCGGCTTGCCTTCTCATGCAGCCGGTCCAGCATTTCTTTACGCTCCTGATAATCCAGCTTTAAAAATGGGGGCCGGACAATCAGAATGGAGTCGAAACTCTCATCAAAAGTATACACGGAATCAATCAGAGCACGAACCTGTCTTTTGGTCCGGTTGCGAATCACCGCATTTCCCAGCTTTTTTCCTACACTGATTCCCACGCGTGCTTTCTTCTCCTTAGCCGGCTGTACATAAAGGATGTACGCTGGTGAGGAAAAAGACTTCCGTCTGGAAATCATTGAAGAGAATTCCGTGTTTTTTAAAATTCTCTGATTTTTCTTCATAAGGTTTAAACAGAGAAAAAAATCACCTTTGCAGGTGATTTATTAAGCGGATAAAACCTTTCTGCCTTTAGCTCTTCTTCTAGCAAGTACTTTACGTCCGCCTTTAGTTGCCATACGGGCGCGGAAGCCATGAGTTCTCTGGTGTTTGATTTTACTTGGCTGATATGTACGTTTCATGTTTGTTTGCTCCTTTCATTTATAGAAATACTACTTGTTTTCCTAGTCGCGCATGTCACTATACCATGTTTAAAAGAACGGTGTCAATGCGAACCGAAAACCATAAATAGCCCGAAGATAAAGAATCTTCTTTAGCCTGCGGTGATTGAAAGGCTGGGGGTGGCTCTCAAGCACTATAAACTTTTTTATGGCCAGATTAAAGAAAGATCGCTCAAAACGGGGCTAAAATTTTTTTCACCGATTTCTTACGGCCAAATTTTGTCTTTTCATGCAAGTCTTGGATTCTTTTTTGTCTTCTTAATTCAATATTTGTGCATGGTTGATCATTTCTTTATCTCTGGATCCTGTAAAGACGCCATGCCCTCTCTCCTGGAATCCATCATGGATTTCTCTATTCTTTTCACTGCTGCACCTTTATGGCCGATTCTTCCCAAAAAAATTCTTAAAGATCACTTTTTTTGCGGATTCAGTCAGGATGGGGTGCACCCTTCATTTTCATTCCTGCTCACTATTTCAACTCTGCTCACTGCTTCATCTCTGCTCACGATCTGTTATTTCTCTGCTGGCTTATTTCCTCTTTGATTCTTCCCTGTCAGATTGATGATTCTTCGCAGATGCAGCTGTTGCATTGATCTGGAGCATTTATACGATAACTCTCGCGATTTCGGGACTAATAAACCGGCAATCGCGGGAGTTTTTTATGCTTGTTTTGGCTTTGGACCAGGTTTCTTTCGCAAACTTCCATCCTTGTTATAGAGACCTTTTTTAGAGCCAACTTTGGGGCCTGGTTTCTTTCTTGGAGTTCCATCTTTGTTGATATCACTGCGAACAGTTCCTGGTTTTGGACCCGGTTTGGCATGGATAATATTGCCGTTCTGATCTCTCTTCTTTCGGTGATCTCCTTTTGCCATTCCGGTTTTTCTTTTCCGAGGAGTGATGGTTCTGCCGGCTAACCGATCATTCTCAAGTTCAACTGATTCGTCGATCAGCTCTATAACGTTATCCACACCGAGTCTTTCGATAAACCCCTTCAGCCGGTCACTTTCAGTATGAGTATAGGTGTAAGTTTCATTGCGTTTCTGCATTTCAAGCTTATCGGCCTCATGAACCATCTGATCTGTACTCTTTCCCGTCGGCACACTTGCTTTTTCAAGTTCGTGTCGGATCACCGCTGCTACAAAGCCAACTAAAAACTTAGCTTTGACACTCGGTGTGCTCTGAACGCGGACAGCACCATATCCTAACTGGGTTTTCGCTGTCCGAAACTGCAGTTCAGCAGCACTTCTGGCCTGGTAAAGTTTATGAATTTCAAAGGGCGGCAGAGGTTCAGAACAGACGATACTGTATAGACCTTTCTGGTTAATGGCCCGCTGGAGAAGGTCAGGATTCACTTTCACCTCGGCTCCCTGAGGGCCTTCGACGATCTCCAAAAGATCCTCAAATTTTCCATCCAGTATGACTTCTTTACCCTTCTGAAGTTGTTTAGTAATCATCGATCTGGTTTTATATAAATTTCTGAGGAGCGCTGTTACTCTCTCACTCGCATTTTGGTAATCAAAATACAAAGTAATGTAGTCTTTCCATTCACAGCCCTCATACAAAGAGATCTGCTTCTGGATGGCAAAAAGGAAAGTTTTATCAACCAGATATTCAACGTTCATCTTGATTTGACTGCCATACTCTTTCCACAGACCGGTACAACTGGCCGGACATCCTTTAACCATGATGATATAGGGAATTTGTTCATTACTTTCGTCACCATGAAGATATCTGAGAACGTCTGTATTACAGTGGCCTCGGTCCAGAATGACTCCTTTTACGTGAAATCCGTTTTCCCTGAGTCTGTCAATGACCACTTTCATTGCCTTAAAATCAACCAGTCCACCACGATAAGTATCAAAAGAAACGGGTGTTCCATCGGCTGTAACCGCATAAGTAAAGCTGATTATGTTCGAATTGTTACGGGACTTGGCCATTCCTTTTTCTGCAATATCAACCCCCTGGCTGTGACAATCATCATTGGATCCGTCTATGCAAAGCCAGACATCTTCTATCCCGTCTTTTTTGCATGACTCTGCCCATTCATTTTTGAAAAGCAGCTCCTGCTCTTCTGACATACGATGGGCAAATAAGTCATCATAAAAGCTTTCACTACAGGGAGTTCCCGAGTACAGGAGTTCCCCTTCCATCTTCTGCGGAAATGAAGATATGACATTCGAATAGTAAAGGATGGAATACATAGCCAGTTCGACGAGGGCATCTCCGGCATTAGTTCCATAAACCTTATCGAGGATATCTTTAATCCCAGTTTTCATGTTCACAGCCTGAGCAAGAGTAAAGAGTCCAATTTTCCTGACAGCAGGAGATACGATCTGACCAGTCAGCTCTTCCCACTTTTTTGGGAAGATATTCTTGTATTGAGTAGTTGGGTGCATCTTGGTTGGGCTGTTTGGACATTGATGTCCAATGGTTGTCCGCTTTGGTTCGGGATATCCTTTAGCCTTATTGAAAGGAGCTTCGATGACATATTTGATCAAAGCAGGTTTACCATCTTTCTGCTTTTCTATAGTCACTCTGTTCTTTGGAATATCAACTTCAAAGTCTCTGTAAACTGCCATAATTAATTAATCTACACTGATTTTAACTTAGTCATTTAGTGACTAAGTTAACTTTACCGCGTTTAATTAATTATGTCAAAAATCAAGGGAATTTAATACACTTTATGTAAAGAAAACATTCACTTTTCAACCATAGTCCCGATATCAATTAACCCGCATTTGTTAGTACCGGATTTCAGTGAGTTATCGTTTATATGGAAAAGACTTTCGACTGATCGACAACCATTTTGTTTGTCCTGTCATGATGATTCTTCCTTCTTGTCATAATTCATCCCTCAAAAAAATGGACCATGTCGCAAGCACGGTCCATTTTTTTGCTGATCTGTAATCAGCGAAGCCTAGTTGTATTGTTGTCACGATCGACATCTTCACTCTAGCTGTTTTTTGGACGGTTGAAAAGTTTTGATCGACTTTAAATGCAGGAAGAATCAGAACATAAGGGATGGATTCAAAAATCCAGAATCACACTCTGCTTTTGTCTGGATCGGCCTGAACAGTCCGATATTGTCTTGGAGTCATGGTCGTGCGCTTTAAAAACTGCCGGTTGAAATGGGAAAGATTTGCGAATCCACAATCCAGGGCAATCTGAGCGATCGGCTTTTTGGTTTTGCGCAGCAGCTGGCAGGCTCTTTCGATGCGAAGCCGCAATACATATTCCATCGGGGAACAATGAAAGATCTCAAGAAAGCAATGTTGGAAACGAGACTCACTCAAATTCATTGTCCGGGCCAGATCATTGATGCTGATCTTCTCATCCAGGTGACTTTGAATATAACGCAAAACGGGTTCATACAATTCAAGCAGTGCCGGGGCCTGGCGGCCTTTTTTCAGCTTGCCCTGTTCTTCCAGACTGGCCACCATTTCAAGCAGTCCACTGCGCAGATACAGATCCCATAAGGGAGAATTCTGATCCATGGATTCAAAGATCTGATTCATCGCTTTTTCTAACAGACTGCCTTTTGCAGGATAGACAGGCTGATCAATTGAGCAGTCGGAATACACAAGAAAGCTCACAATCTGCTCAAAGGAGCGCTCCTGAAGGGTAGAAATCAACATGGAACTGGAAAAGACAAGGGTGTCATAGTTCATATGACCTTCAATACCGTGCAGCTGATCGGGCAGAACAAGGCACACAGCGCCTTTTGAAACCGGAAGGATCTCTCCCTCCAGATACAGGCTTCCCGTCCCGGAATTGACCCGCATGAGCTCAAATTCATCGTGCCAGTGAATGGGAATCCCAGGATAGTCTTCTGGAATCTGATTGCGATAGAAACAATAAGGAACCTGACTGCTTCCATGAACTCGATCTTCCTTGCGCATCCGCCTGGTTTTGTTCTGGAGACTTGAAGACAAAGCGGTCGTGGTCACCTGCTTTCCATTTTTCTGATTGTTCCAGAAACCGCTCTGGTCAAACACCTGAAATTCAAATCGCGATTCCGGTTCGATTTCATCGATGGTTTTGATCTTTTCTATTCCTTCTATTTCATCCAGACCTTTTCTGCTTTCTGCTTCTTTAGCGCCCGCATTTTGGGCTTTCCGGACATGATCAGGCTTTTCTGGATCCAGATTGAAATTCGATACATTCTTCACTTGAGTCACCTCCCTTTTGAAATCTGCTTCTTTAAATCTGCTTCTGCCTATTCTTTTCCCCCGCTTTTCATCTTCCTGCTTCCTTTATCTTCTATTCTTATCTTCTACTCCTTGAGATGTTTTTTCGATGATGCTTGTTAAATTTACAATAGCAGGATCGTATCAGTATTTGCCACAATACGCGAAGAATCTTTTGGGGCAACATGATTTACTGAAAGCGTACTCAAGAAAACAACACGAACAAAAAAACAGTCCATAAAACGGTAAGAAACAATAAGGGCATCAGCGAAAAGAGAATAGAGCCCAAGGAGGAAAAATCATGGCTGAATGGTTAAACAATGCGGTATTTTACGAAATCTATCCCCAATCCTTTCAGGATTCCAATGGGGATGGCATTGGGGATTTTAAAGGAATCCAGTCCCGTCTGGACTACATCAAAGAATTAGGCTGCAATGCGATCTGGATGAATCCCTGCTTCGACTCCCCATTTATGGATGCCGGATATGATGTAGCGGATTATTATCAGGCTGCTCCTCGCTATGGCACCAACGAAGACCTTAAAGAACTGGTGGATGCAATTCATGATCGCGGGATGAAAATCCTGCTCGATTTAGTTCCCGGTCACACTTCGGTTAAACATCCATGGTTTTTAGAATCGATGAAAGCCGAAAAAAACGAATTTACTGACCGCTACGTATGGACCGACAATGTATGGCTCCCACCAAAGGGTCTGAATTATCTGAGCGGTATTTCAGATCGAGATGGCAATGCGATCGTAAACTTCTTCTCTGGTCAGCCAGCTTTAAACTATGGCTTCTTTAAGCCAGAAGAATCCTGGCAGCAGTCTATGGATGATGAAGGACCGCGCAAGACTCTGGAAGCGATGATGGATGTTATGCGTTTCTGGCTTGATCTTGGTGTTGATGGCTTCCGTGTGGATATGGCTGGCTCGCTGGTTAAAAACGACCCAGATCAGGAAGGAACAATTGCCCTGTGGCAGAAAGTTCGGGCCTTCTTAGATGCGGAATATCCAGAGGCAGTACTGATTTCTGAATGGGGAGAACCCGACAAATCCTTAAAAGGCGGCTTCCACATGGACTTCCTGCTTCACTTTGGCCCATCCCATTACAATGATCTTTTCCGCTGCGATCATCCATATTTCTCCAGCGAAGGAAAAGGGGTCATCAAAGATTTCATAGATAAATACAACGAAAACTATAACAAGACCAATGGAAAAGGTCTGATCTGCATTCCATCTGGAAACCATGATATGGATCGTCTGGCCCGTCGGCTCAATCCTGAGGAACAGAAGATTGCGTTTGATTTCCTGTTAACAATGCCAGGAGCACCATTTATCTACTATGGCGATGAAATTGGTCTTCGCTATGTGGAAGGACTGACTTCCAAAGAAGGCGGCTTTAACCGCACTGGATCCCGCTCTCCAATGCAGTGGAACCACGAGAAAAACGATGGCTTCTCCAATGCGGATGCCAAAGACCTGTACATCAAAATGGACGATGCCAGTGACCGTCCAGTGGCCAGCGATCAGATCGAAGATGAAAACTCGATCTATCACGAAGTCAAACGCCTGATCGCCTTCAGACAAGAACATCCAGCTCTGCTGGCAAATGGAAGCATCGAATTCTTAACCGATGGCTATCCACTCGCTTATGTGCGTAAAGCTGCGGATGGATCGGAAGCACTCCTTGTTTTGATCAATGCGGATGCCAAAGCACACGAATTTACGCTTCCAGAAGGTTTCTGGAAACAGGTCTATCTCAATGGCAAGGCCCCAGAAGAAAACGGCAATGAAGTGACCGTTGCTGGCCAGAGCGCTGTTGTTTATCAGCTCGAACAGGCTTAAGACTTACATCCAGGTTCTCGAACCGATCTTCTTTTCAGTAGATCATTCACTTCCCTCTTTGACAAACCGGACCAGAATCAGACAAAAGGAACGCATGCGTATTGCTCGCTTGTCCTCCCAATCCAAACCTGTTCTATGTTCCTCTTTTGTTTTGTTTGAAACTGGTTCTGTTTAAATATGCAAAAAAGCGCCCGCGGGCGCTTTTTTGTTTGACAGGATGGATTCAGATCTTTCAACTGGATGAAAGATTCTGCTGCATAGATGAACAAATGATGTGGATGAAGCTGAAATGATCATTTCCACAACGCCTTTTGCGTTTGGCCGCAAGAATGTGGTTTTCGTCAACCCTATTTTGTCCAGGAAGGATATCAATACGATCCGCAACGAAATCAACCATATCCACCATCTGCGCTTATGCATGGAAATCATCACCTTCCTGTTGACGATCTTTCGCGAGCAGCTCTATTTTCGCAATGTGGATGCCGGAAACTCTCCTGAAGCCGTCATTCGCTTTCTTTCCACCAAAGCGGTCCAGCTTGGCTGCTGCGATGAAAGCTTCACGGAAGATGTACTGGCCAAAGAACAGATTTCCAGCACTGCCTTCACGGATCAATGCGCTATCCCCCACAGCATGGCAGAACCCCCACGCTCTTCCTTCATTGCGGTTTTGCACAACGATGTCCCCATTAACTGGAATGGACGCTATGTGAACTTCGTTTTGTTAATTGGGATCCGCGAGCAGGATATGCCGCGCTTTCGCAATGTATTCGATCTGGTCATCGATACCTTCTCCAATGTGGAAAAGACTTTGCGCTTATTGAAAACCAGCGACTGGCAAGATTTCATTCAAATTCTGACCGCTGAATAATCCACCACTCTTCTACAAATTATCAACAGAAATCAGGACGTCTTCGGGCGTCTTTTCTTTATTCTCTTCTCCCCGCCTGGACTTCGATCTGCAAGTTATCCCCCATTTTTTGTGGATAACTGCAATTCCTCTTTCAAACTTTGGTCTCTTATGGCCTCTTCGATTCTTCCTGCCTGGAAACCACCCATCGAATTACATTGATAGATTTGAATGGATCAAAAGACGGGCGGCTGGCTCTTTCCAATCCACTATCCACCTTATTTTCAGTTATCCCCCATTGGATGTGGATAACCGCAATCCCTCTTCAATATCTGCTCCCTTCTGGTCTCTCTGATTCTTCATGGTCGGTGAAGTCCCCATCGAATTACGTTAGTGGATTTGAATGGATTGAAAGACTGGAAGCCTGCTTCTTTCTTATCCACTGATCCCCCAATTGCAGTTATCCCCAAATGATGTGGATAACTGCAACGCTCTTCCCACTTCGAGATTGCAGTTTCGACCTGACTCTTCTTATCGGACTCTTACGGTTAGAGAAATCTACCATCAGAGTTTGACCAGCTGGATTTGAACTGTTTTGTGTCTGGATCCAGGCTTTGTTCCAAGCTGCCCAATAAGCTCATCCACTCATTTCCACTTATCCCCCATTGGATGTGGATATCCACTCTTACATGGGGATAACCACAAAGGAATCATGAGAATGGAGTGTCAGGCAGGGCAAACAGGGGAAGAAGCCGTGCAAAGGAAGTGAAGAAGCTTTGGAGACAGCTGGATTGTTGCAGTTATCCCCAGTTATCCACCATCCTCTTTAAAATTCCGTCCTTTTAGTGCCCGAATTGATCCCCACATCTCTTCAAAATGGGGAGTTGAAAGTAACTTTAGATGCTGTTAGACTGTCAAAACCAATGAAAATTCATCGATTTTCGGCTCCTTTTCTCATTTTCCCCATATTTAGACAAATTATGTGACAATATTTGATAATTTGAAGTTGTCTGTTTATTGAATTTTAACTATCTGCTTTATCTATCAATAAATTTAAATATGGTTTTATGGGAAATCAATGTTGTCTGATGTTTTATTTTAGGTGATTTTTTAAGTTGTCAGATGTCTTATCTAGACTTCAGACAACCACCCAAAACGATGGGGGAAAAACACGAGTTATCCACCAGATTTCCCCAGAAAGGCAAAATGACTTCAGAACTTCTGCAAGTTATCCCCCAAAAATCCGCCGAAAATCGCCCGCTTTCCCCATGTTATCCCCCGCATCTGCAAGATCTGAATATCAGAAAGTTATCCACATTGGGGATATTGGGGATAAGTGGTCTCTGGGCCGAAACCTATCGGGAAACCACCCTTGCAGATAATGTGGATAACTCTTGTTTTTGACGGGGACAGACACAAGTTCTTCATGAGTTATCCACATTGGGGAGAACTTTTCAAACTGAGTTATCCACATCGCCTTATCCCCGCTATCCCCCATCGACTGTAGAACTCTTCGAAAACAAGTTAAAATCTTGTAGAATTGGAATCTAAGAAAGGATGCAGATTTATGGATTCTTCTTACTCTCAATACTGGACTCAGACACTGGATCTGATCGAAAAAAGCGGCTTCTTTGATGCCGGGGCCATGACCTGGATCAAGAAATCCTCGCTGTTCAAAATTGAAGGCGGAAACGCCTATGTCTCCTGCCGGACGGTGATCGCTACCAACCTGATCAAAGGAAATCTGCAGCTTTTCCAAGACACCCTTTCTGAAATCTGGGGGTCGTCGCTGAAGATCCTTCTCATCTCCCAGAAAGAAATGGAAGAGATGATGCCCGAAGAAGCACTCAAACAAAAAACAAACCGTCTGATCGGCCGGGGCTTCGATCCTGCCTACACCTTTGATTCCTTTGTTAAAGGTCCAAGCAACCAGGAAGCTTTAGCAGCCTGTCAGGCGGTCTGTACGCCTAAGACCTATGGCATGTTTAACCCGCTTCTTTTATATGGAAACTCCGGCCTTGGAAAAACGCACATTCTCAATGCCATCGGAAACGAACTGACCCGTACAAGACCACAGTCCAAGGTGATTTATCTGTACGCCGGGGATCTGGTCAGCCTGCTTCTTGAAGCGATGCGTACCAAAAACAATGACTCCTCCAACTCGGTGGACGCCATTAAAGAATGTCTGCTGGACTGCGACTATTTCCTGATTGATGACATTCAGAACCTGCGCTCGGCAAGCTGCCAGGAAGTTTTCTTTACCGTATTTAATGAACTGATCCACCAGAAAAAACAGATCATCCTCACTTCGGATACACACCCCTCGGAAATTCCAACGTTAACAAGACGTTTAATCAGCCGGTTCTCCTCCGGTCTGATTGTCAATATTTCCAAGCCGGGTGCGGAAACCGCAAAGCGGATTCTGCTCAAGAAAATCGAAGGCCACGAAGATGTCATTGATATTGAAGAAGATGTACTCGACTTTCTGGCCCGCAGTTACAGTGATGACGTACGTGCGCTTGAAGGTGTGCTCAACCGTCTGATTTTCAATGCCACCTTATTTAATCCTCCATGCATTTCAATGAAGTTTGCGATGGGAGTTTTAAAGGATGAGCCGATGCTGGCTGAACCTGAAGAACTGGATGGCAAAAGCATTAAAAAAGCGGTGATTCGTTTCTATGGCCTTTCCTATCAGGATCTGGAAGGAAAAAGCCGGCAGAAAAAAATCACCCAGGCCAGACAGATCTGTATGTATCTGATGCGGGACATGCTTAAAATGTCCTATGCGGAAATTGGAGCGCAGATGGGTGGCCGCGATCACACCACGATTTCTTCCAACTGCTCCCGCTGCCGCAAAATGATTCAAAAAGACAGCGCCTGGAAAGACGCTGTGGAAACGATCAAACGTAAAATCAACGGCTGATTGCAGATCGTTTTGATTATCTGCAACGTTTTATGTGGATAACTGCAAGATCCCGCGGGGGATATCCACCAGATTTGGGGGATTATGCGAATTGAGGAAGGCCTGGGTTCTGATTGACCCTTGCTTTTCTTCCTCTGTTTCTCCTCTGGTTCCACTTATCCCCGGGGATAGAGCAATGTCAGGACTGAATTCATGGTGGATTCAGGCTGGATCACGCTGAATCTGGCGGATCTGACTTACTGATCTTTGCGTTTTTGCAAGTTATCCCCATGTTTTTGCTGATCCACAACTTATCCCCATCCCCAATTGGATGGGGGATTTAAATGTTTTAACCTGCTTTTGTGTTTCTCCTATTTTAGCTGCCGGTTTTATCCCCAATGACTTGGGGATATCTGCAAGATAGGCTTTCGTTGGTTTTATCCACAATACCCGGGGATATCCACCAAACACTGCTTGCGCTGGGTTTTGTCCCTATTAATATGGAAGAGATCAATATGGAAATGTCTTTCTATATTGATTACCGGTACTTCTTATTGGACTTGCTTCCTTACTGGAAACAGCTGGGGAATAACTGGAGAAATACATCTCATTCAAAGAAAATTAATGGGAAAATCGGGTGAAAAGCTGGAGTAAGGCATAGATAAAGGAAGGACGAGAAAGTGAAAAACCAGGGATCTGAAAAAATCCCTGACAAAATGGCTTTTAAGTTGACTTCTTTTTAAAAAATGTCCATGAGGTTGACTGACAAATTGACCTTTTTACCAGCTGTGACACTTTTCTGACATTTTGAGGTCATATGATGACTCAAACCACTCTAAAAGGCGGAAATTTTGAACATCCACAACGACTCTTGCGATTGTCCACAATATCTCCCCACCCCATCCCCATCCGTTTTTTCTTCATTTTCCTAAACCTATGCGGGGGTTTTGGCCTTTATCCCCATTATCCCCGCCCTTATTATTATTAAGCTTTATTCTTATAAAGAAAGAAGGGACCCTCCCATGGAATTCACCATTCGTCGTTCTTATTTTCTGGATCGTCTTGCTCTGGTCGCTCGAGGAGTTGCAGTGCACTCCCCAATGGAAATGCTCAATGGTATCCTCATCCAGATCAAAGACAATGTGATGGTTCTGACTGGATCGGATACGAACTTTACGATCCAGACCGTGATTACACCCGATGAAGAAAACCTGCTGGAAATCAACCAGACTGGCTCGCTGGTTATTGAAGCCCGCATGCTGCTCGAACTCATCCGCCGCATGACCGGGGAAATGATTTCTGTGAATTCGCCAGATGGCCAGGCTTTATTGATCACTGGACCAGATGGTAACTTTGAACTGGTCGGCAAGCCAGGCAGTGAATATGTCATTCAGCCGCTGACCCGTCCAGAAAACCACGTCCAGCTGCCAACTGAAGTTTTAAAAAGTATTTATGAACACTGCGCCTATGCGACCAGCGAAAGAAACTCCCGTCAGGTTCTTCAGGGAATCAACCTGGAAATTGCGGATGGCCGTATTGCCGCAACTGCAACGGACTCCATTCGTTTAGCCCGTCAGGTTGTCCCCGTGGAAACAGATGCGGTCTGCCGCATTACCGTTCCCACTGGACCGCTTGGTGAAGTAACCAAATCTTTAGGCAATGTAGAAACAGTGGATCTGTATTGTGACCGTCGTAAAGTGCAGTTCATTTTTGGTAACACCCTGATGCAGATTACTCTGTATGAAGGAAACTTCCCGGATGCAACCCGCATTATTCCAACCAAATACATCTCTACCCTGAAAATGCGCGCTGCCGATTTAGAAGGTATGCTCAACCGGACTTCCATTTATACCAGTGCAGCCAGTTCCCAGACCGGAACGGTTGTCCCCGTGCAGTTTAAATGCTCGGCTGAAGGACTTGGCATGCGGGTATTGTCCAGTGAGGTTGGTTCCTGCAAGCAGGTCTTCACCGATCTGGAGTACACCGGCGAAGATATCACCGTTTCATTTAATGCCAAACTGATGATTGAAGCTCTAAGAGGACTTCGTTCCAGTGATCAGGTCGAACTTGACTTCACTGGGGAACTTCGCCCAATTAAAATTACCAACCCCGATGATCCAACACTGACCATGGTCATCGTTCCAATCCGTTCCAACGTCTAACTCACTGACCCCATGGCAAGCCATGGGGGTTGAAATACACCCCTGTTGCTTGACAGGACAGCTTCGGCTGTTGTCTGTGAGTAGCCTTGGTGAATATTGTCTTCGGACGATACGAACTCCGTTGTTTATGTCATCACACCTTAGGATATCGTTCTAGTCTTAAGCTCTGTGGCTCTGCTTTAAAAACCTGTTCGGGGTAACAGGCGGTGAGTTTGAGCGTAAAAAGCATCTACAACATTGGCGAAGGACACCTTACAGCCTTCGGGCTGGTTTATTTACCGAAAGGAGGCATCTGTAATGCCGGAAGCTTTGACTTATGTTCTGGACATTGATGGCAATCCATTGATGCCAACCAGACGATGCGGAAAGGTCCGCAGACTCTTAAAAGCAAAGAAAGCTAAAGTTGTAAAGAGAACTCCTTTTACCATCCAGCTTTTATATGAACCTGATACTCATGTGGTTCAGCAGATCACATTAGGCGTCGATGCAGGATCTAAACATATTGGATTGTCTGCGTGTACTGACGCAAAAGAACTCTATGCAGAAGATGCAAAGTTGAGAACCGATGTATCCAAAAATCTGACCGCAAGAAGAGAGGCGAGAAGAACAAGAAGAAACCGCAAAACAAGATATCGAAAGCCAAGGTTTGACCATCGGGTGCATTCAAAACACAAAGGATGGCTGGCGCCTTCTGTGGAGCAAAAGATTACATGCCATTTAAATGTTATCCGAAAAGTGACAAAGATCCTGCCCGTTTCAAAGATCGTGATTGAGACAGCCTCTTTTGATACACAGAAACTGAAAGCACAGCTTGCAGGGCAAAAACTTCCTGAAGGCAAAGATTACCAGAATGGTGAAATGAAAGACTGGCTCAACGTCAAAGACTATGTACTGTACCGGGATCGATACACTTGCCAGTGCTGCAAAGGAGAATCCAAAGATAAGGAACTGCAGGTCCATCACATTCAGCAAAGAAAAGATGGCGGCAGCAGCCGTCCGGAAAACCTGGTTACACTCTGTAAACACTGCCATCAGGAATACCATAAAGGAAATATCAAACTTCCAGATAAGATTCTTAAGCCGGCTTCATTTGCAGATGCGGCTTTTATGGGGATCATGCGAAAGACTCTGCTGGAAAGAGCACAGACAGAATTTCACCCCATTCCTGTAGAAGAAACATTCGGATATCTGACCAAAGCAGAACGTCTTGGGCATGGTCTTCCCAAAGAACACTACGTTGATGCGAGATGCATTACAGGCCATCCAGAAGCAAGACCTATTCAAACTGTCTTTTTCAGCAGGAAAGTGAGATGTCATAACCGACAGATTCATAAATTCAATCCTTCTAAAGGCGGCATCAGAAAACTGAACCAGTCAGCAAAGGTCATTATGGGCTTTCAACTTTTCGATAAGATCAGATACCAGAAAACAGAGTGTTTTATCTTTGGAAAACGAACATCAGGCAGATTCGATATCAGGATGCTTGATGGAACCAAGATATCTGCTTCTGTTTCCTGGAAGAAATTAAAAAGACTTGAGTCATCAAATGGATGGCTTTTTGATAAGCAAAAAGCTGCATTGTAAATATCGAACAGCAGATGCTTGGCGGCAATTCCTCCCCACAGCAAGCTATGGGGTTTCCTTGCCGCATTAGATGACCTCAAAATTTACAAATCTTCAAAAAAAGACGCCCAGCGAGTCGCTGGGCGTCTTTTTTTGTCGAGGGGTATTCCTGTGAATCCTTGCCTGATTTTCCTGTCTGTGGAAATTACAGGCCCTTTTTGTTATAATCTAATAAGGGAAAGAGCGCGTAAATGAAACACCCGCCCTTTGCTTCCACAAAATGTCTTTGCGTGGAAGTGCGAAAGATTAGTTTGAAATGGATGGAATTTGATGGATGCTCACTCACTGATGATTGTTGAGAATTTTCGATTGTCTTTTGTGAGTGTTTGAGAAGTACAGATTGGAAAGATCGCAGGAAAAAACAGTTTTCTGACCGATCGATTCTGATTTTTCACGATTGAAAGGAGGAAAGCTGAATATTCCTGCAATGGAAGTATTTGGCACACTTATGAAGTTTACCCTTAAAGATGAATATATTACCCTTCAGCAGATTCTGAAGGCTTGCGATGTCATTCAGTCTGGCGGCCAGATTAAGAGCTGGCTGGCGGAAAACGAAGTCCTGGTCAATGGCGAACCTGAAAACCGGCGCGGTAAAAAGCTGCGCGGCGGCGATGTCGTTGAAGCAGGCGGCATCCGCATCGAAATTGAATAATGAACGTACAGAAGCTGAATGTTTCTGACTACAGAAACTTTGAAACGGCTTCTTTTTCTTTTGACCCGGACACTATCCATATCCTGACGGGCCGTAATGCCCAGGGAAAAACCAATCTGATTGAAGCCATCTATTTTCTGTCTCATCTGCGTTCCTGGCGAACGTCCAAGACTCCTTCTTTAATCCGGCATGGGCAGGAATTATTCCGCCTGGAAGCGACGATTGAAAACAAAGGAAGAGTCGAATCTTTAAAAATGATCTTTTCTCAGGGAAAAAAATATCTGTTTCGCAATGATAAACCGGTGCAGACCTTCTCGAATTTTGTCGGCATTTTAAACGCCGTCCTTTTTTCGCCAGACGATCTGCAGATTTTTTCTGAACCACCCAAAGAAAGACGAAAGTTCGTCGATATGGAGCTGGTGAAACTTTCCCGTTCCTATACGACCAGGTTAGGTCGCTTCAATAAGCTTTTAAAAGAGCGTTCTGCCATTTTAAAAAGCTTTCGCGTGGATGATGTTTTATTGTCCACCATTACCGATCAGATGATCGAAGAACAGGCGGTTCTGATTGCCCAGCGCTATGCCTTTATCCAGCTGCTCGAAGAAAAAGCGAGAGCTGTTTTTCCCTATTTCGGAGAAGGCAGAGAAAAGCTGTCCATTCGCTACAAGACTTGTGTTGACCCAAGCCTTGGCACGGATGAGATTAAAAAGCAGCTGACGGAAGCGTATCAGAAAACCCGCCTGAAAGACAAGCAGATGAAAACAACGGCCGTTGGAATTCACAAGGATGACCTGGAATTTTATCTCAATGACAAGCTGGTCACCCAGACGGCAAGCCAGGGGCAGAAACGCTCCATTGTGCTTGCGCTGAAAATCGGTCTTTGTCAGGTGATTCAGTCCAAAACAGGTCAAAATCCAGTGTTATTGCTGGATGATGTGTTTTCCGAACTCGACGAATCCCGTCGGGCCGGGTTGATTGCTTCACTGCCTGAAGAAATTCAGATTTTTATTACGACCGCAGAACCTGTTTCACCAAGCTGGTTCAAGCGGCCGGTTCGTTTCTATACAGTTGACCACGGAGTCATGAAGGAGGGTATTTACGATGTCTGAAACCGATTTAAAAAACCAGACGACTTCTGCAACCGACACTCCTGCAGAACCTCAATCTACAACACCCGTAAAAGTGATGACGCCTGAAGAGGCAGCATCCAAAGCGGCAGCGGACAAGGAACTGCATGAGTCGGTGCTCGAGTTTGACAAGCTCGAAAATGAAGCCATTCACGTCAGCCATTCATACACGGCCAACGATATTCAGGTCCTCGAAGGCCTGGAAGCTGTCCGCATGCGGCCAGGTATGTACATTGGCTCGACATCCGGACGCGGTCTGCACCATCTGGTCTGGGAAATTGTCGATAACGGTATCGATGAATCCCTTGCCGGCTATGCCAACCAGATTGACGTCACCATTGAAGAGGGCGATGTTATCTGCGTTCATGATAATGGACGTGGTATGCCAGTTGGCATTCATAAAACCACAGGAATCAGTGCAGTCGAAACCATTATGACCGTCTTACACGCCGGTGGTAAATTCGGCGGCGGCGCCTATAAAGTTTCCGGTGGTCTGCATGGTGTTGGTGCTTCGGTTGTTAACGCCCTGTCCAGCTGGCTGGAAGTTTTCGTTGAGCAGGATGGAAAGAAATATTACGTCCGCTTTGAAAATGGTGGAAAAACCGTTGCCCCACTCAAAGAGATCGGCACAACCGATCGTACCGGTACAACCGTTCGCTTCAAACCAGATCCAACGATCTTTAAAGAAACTACACACTTTGAATTTGAAACGCTCAATACCCGTCTGCGTCAGCTTGCGTTCTTGAACAAGAATCTGACGTTAACCCTTTCCGATAACCGTGAAGAAAATCCGGTCTGCCGTGAATACAAATACAAAGGCGGAATTATTGAATACGTGAAATATCTCAACCGCGGCAAAGAAGTCCTCAGTGACAAAGTGATCTATGCCGAAGGTGAAATGGATGGCATCTTAGTCGAAATTGCCCTCCAGTATAACAAAGATTTCCAGAATCAGATTTATTCCTTCGTTAATAACATCAACACCCACGAGGGCGGTTATCACGAAGAAGGCTTCCGTTCTGCTCTTGCCCGTGTCTTAAACAAGTACGGTAAAGAAAACAATCTGATTAAAAAAGACGAATCCCTTTCTCAGGAAGACGTCAAAGAAGGTCTGGCGGCGATTGTCTCCATCAAACACCCGGATCCACAGTTTGAAGGTCAGACCAAAACCAAACTGGGCAACAGTGAAGTCCGCAAGGTCGTTTCCCAGATTTTCTCCAAACAGTTAGAACGCTTCTTGCTTGAAAACCCAACAGAAGCGCGTGCCATTGTTGAAAAAGGCTTAACTGCCGGTCGTGCCCGCATGGCTGCTGCCAAAGCCCGTGAAGCTGTTCAGCGTAAATCTGCTCTGGATGGCATCACTTCCCTGCCAGGCAAGCTGACTGACTGTTCCAGCAAAGATCCAAGTGAATGCGAAATCTACATCGTCGAAGGTAACTCCGCCGGCGGCTCGGCCAAAATGGGCCGTGATGCCCGTACGCAGGCCATTCTGCCGCTGCGCGGTAAGATCCTCAACGTTGAAAAAGCCAGAGATGCGCGTATCTTCAAGAATGCCGAAATCAACTCCATGATTACAGCCTTTGGATGCGGCTTCCGTGAAACAACAGATGTTTCCAAACTGCGCTATCACAAGATCATCATCATGACCGATGCCGATGTCGACGGAAGTCATATCGCCACTCTGATGCTTACGTTCTTATATCGATTCATGCGCCCTGTTATTGAAGGCGGCTACGTCTACGTTGCACAACCACCTCTCTATAAGATTCAGAAAGGCAAACGTGTTGAGTATGCCTATAAAGAGCAGGAAATGGACCGCCTGCGTGCTGAATTCAAAGAAGGCTACAAAGTACAGCGTTATAAAGGTCTGGGTGAAATGGATGCCGAACAGCTTTGGGAGACAACCATGGACCCAGCCCGCCGTATTTTAAAACGAATCACCATTGACGATGCAATGGAAGCCGATGGTGTGTTCTCGATGTTAATGGGCGAAGACGTAGAACCGCGTAAAGAGTTCATCCAGGACAACGCGGAATACGCAACGCTTGACTTATAAAGAAGGAGGAGAAGATGGCTGACGATCAGAACAAAAACCTCAATCCCGATGAAGAGATTTTGTCTGAAGAAGACGAAGTCAATGAAGATGGGAAAGGCAGTTACGATGTCGTAGAAGACATTGAAATCTGCAAGGAGATGAGGGATTCCTTTCTGGATTACTCCATGTCCGTTATCGTACAGCGTGCCCTCCCGGATGTCCGCGATGGCATGAAGCCGGTACACCGCCGGATTCTGTACGCAATGTCCACATTGAATATGACACCTGGATCCGCGCATAAAAAATCTGCGCGTATCGTTGGTGATGTTATTGGTAAGTATCACCCACATGGTGATACTGCCGTTTATGAAGCAATGGTCCGTATGGCTCAGGACTTCTCGTATCGTTATCCGCTTGTCGATGGCCATGGTAACTTTGGTTCCCTCGATGGCGATGGCGCAGCCGCGATGCGATATACCGAAGCCCGTATGTCCAAGATCTCAACCGAAATGGTTGCCGATCTGAATAAGGATACTGTTGATTTTATCGAAACTTATGATGGCGATGACCAGGAACCAGTTGTCCTGCCAAGCCGTATTCCTAACCTGCTCTTAAATGGTGCAGTGGGAATTGCGGTTGGTATGGCCACTAACATTCCTTCTCATAACCTCAATGAAGTTGTAGCGGCGATTAAAGCCGTTATGGATGATCCACAGATCAGTGTTCCGGAACTGATGGAATATCTGCCCGGACCTGACTTTCCAACCGGCGGAATTATCTTAGGCCGCAAGGGAATCCGTGAAGCCTATGAAACCGGTCGTGGATCCATTACAATCCGTGCAAAATACCGGGTTGAGACGCTGCCAAATGGCAAAAAACGGATTATCTACTACGAAATTCCATATGGCGTCAACAAGATGAAGATGTACGAAAAGATGGCTGAAGTCATCCGGGAAAAGAAGGTTCAGGGGGTTACTTACCTCAACGATGAATCTAACCGTGAAGGTGTGCGCATCGTTATGGATCTGAAAAAGGACGTTCAGGAAGATGTTGTCATCAACCAGATGTTCCGTGAAACCCAGCTGCAGTCGACATTCGGCATCAACATGCTTGCCCTGGAAAACGGCCGGCCAAAACAGCTGACTATCCGGGAAATGATTATTGATTATGTCAATCACCAGACCAATGTCATCGTTCGTAAAACCCGCTTTGAACTGAAAAAAGCGCAGGAACGTCTGCACATTGTCGAAGGTCTGCGCATTGCGTTAGATAATCTGGATGCGGTCATTCATATGATCCGTTCTTCCCGTAAGGAAGAAGCCGGTCTGATTGCTGATATGAATGAAACCTTTGGCTTAGATGATCTGCAGTCCAAAGCCATCCTGGCCATGCAGATCCGTCGTTTATCCGGTTTGGAACGCGATAAGCTGGAAAACGAATACAATGGCCTGCTGGCTACGATTGCGGACTTAAAAGACATTCTGGCCAACCATGACCGTGTTTTAGGCATTATCCGCGATAATCTGGATGATATTCAGGCTAAATACGGGGATGAACGCCGGACTGAGATTATCGAAGGCAACTTTGATGTCATTGATGAAGATCTGATTCCAGAAGAAGATATCATCATGACCTTAACCCATTCCGGTTATCTCAAATCCACACCAACCAGCACCTACCATACCCAGAACCGTGGCGGTAAGGGGATCCGCAGTATCTCGCTCAATGACGAAGATACAATTGATTTCATGGTCAGCCTTAACAACCATGATTATCTGTTGTTCTTTACGAATACCGGTCGTGTTTACCGTATGCGCGGCTTCCAGTTCCCAATCAGCTCCCGTACCGCAAAAGGAACACCAATTGTTAACTTCCTGCCATTACAGGACAATGAAAAAGTTGAAGCCATTCTGCCATACAACCCGGAAGATGATGCCGAGACCTTATTGTTCGTAACGACCAATGGTACCGTGAAACGAACTCCAATTTCGGAATTCAAGAACATCAACCGGACTGGTAAGATTGCGATTTCGCTCAATGAAGGCGATTCGCTGGCCTTTGTACGCGGAACAAGCGGTGATGATGAAGTTCTGTTAGCCGGTGATAATGGCTTTGCAGTCCGCTTCCATGAGTCAAAAATCCGTCTGATGGGCCGTTCCGCAGCCGGTGTTAAGGGTATTGATCTTGGCGGCGAAGGTAAAGTCGTTGGTATGGCCTTATCAAGCCAGGGTGAAACCGTTCTGTCCTTATCTGAAAATGGATATGGCAAACGCAGCCCAATCTCTGAATACCGTTTAACAGACCGTGGTACAAAGGGTGTTAAAACTCTGCAGACTTCTGAAGTCACTGGACCATTGGTTGCTTTCCGTGCGGTCAGCGGCGATGAAGATGCCATGATCGTTACAGATTCCGGCCAGATGATTCGTGTCCATCTGAAAGACGTAAAAGTCCAGGGCCGTAATACGAAGGGTGTCCGTGTTATTCGCTTAGGTGAAAATGACAAGGTTAACCGTGTTGCTTTAACCGATCACGAAGAATCAGAATCTGAAAAATCAGAGTCCAATCTGACTGCACTTCCCGCACCAGATGGAATGCCTGATGATCTGACTGCTTTGCAGAATGCCAGAAATGAAGAGATGGAAGATGTGACTGTTCCCGTCGATGAATTCGATGATGGAGAAGCTCAGATCGAACATCCAATTGATGGAATCGAAGAGGACGCAGAATAAACCCTAAGATTTCAGCCTGAAAATATGAATTTCCAGATTTCTGAACAGATCTGAAAAAATCAGATAGATCATTTCTATGAACCTGGATCCAATCTGATTGAACTGGATGTTGTGCTCTGAAATTCATATTTTAAGATCTAATATAAATATAGAAAACTGAAGAAATCTCTTTATCTATCAGAGGTTTCTTCTTTTTTTTCGTACTTTTGAAAATAGGATTAACCACTACTCGTTTCAGAGAAAGGGAAAAGAACTAGAGACAAGAGCAGCAGAAAAGAAAGATGGAGTTGAAAGGGGGAAGATGTAAATCTGACCAATCAGATGAGTGTCCAAAACAGTTTTTGTAAAGATGACAAGTCAATTGCTTCTACAAGAATCATTATTTCTATTCAAATTGGAATATGGGAATTCACTTCTTCTCTTTCCTATCCGATCGGATGTCGATCAGACAGGACGAAATAGCTGATGGTCGGACTAAGTGGGGAATATTTCATAGCTATTCGATGAGATATCAGCTCAAGAATGCTCCAACAACGCATATGGCAAGTTTACATCCATCAGATCCTCCGTCTCTGGCAGCATTGGTCATTGGTTCTCTACAGAGAAGATAGATCGCCTGATTTGGGTTGACGATGGTTACAAAAAGGAAGATATGGATAAGACGGAAGAATAAACCACCATCAATCAATGGATTCGATGGTTTCTGTTTTTCCAGGAGTAGTCAAAAGACCGGAAAACCGACACTTTTAAAAGTTTTCTGCGGAAATTTTGGAAGATTCTGCCCGCTCGAGGAGTTGATCCATAGTGGAGAACAAGAAAGCAGAAAGAAATCTGATCAGAAATCGTAAAATTCAGACCAAAAAAATGGAGAAATCGGAACGTTTTGAATTTTCCCATCTCAAATTTATCCGATTTAGATGCGAATTTAGCGGTTTCAGACTCAAGATCGAAGTAAAACCTGAGCGATCATATCCCTAACTGATTTGGCCAAAATCAAACTCTTTTGGAATAATCTCTGAAAAGAAGAATGATTCAGATTCATACCAGAAAATATCGGAATTCCTATGAGCAAATAGCCTTCAAATGCTCCTTGTATGAATTTCATAACAGTCCAGGAAGAAACGAAAACTCACTTTTCTATCAAATTTTAAGAATAATAAAAATGGAATCTGCGATATTAAATTTTGGCAGATCCAGGGTTTCAGAGCTTAAATATCGATCTGAAAAGCCAATTTTGAGCTGATTTTGGTCAGAATAGACTGGTTTTGAGCAAAAATCGAGAAGAAATCGTGCTGGAAGAACCAGAAAGAGGATGAAATCTGCAGAATGAAGGTCTGGATCAGGGTTGCTTAGCAGCCAGATCCAGTGAAATGGGAAGAAATGCTTTAAGAATAGGGAAGGGGATTGAACCAAAAGGATTTCTGATGGAAGAAATCGGCTTATTTAACGGAAAATCAGGTCTAAATCCCTGAATTTCACCGCTGTGCAAAGCCTTTTACTTCATCTTTTACAAGTTTTGAGAAGGAATGATCTGGATAAAAGGATGACTGGATCCATTTATAAGCCATTCGTATGAATTTTTGAACAAGAAATCTTCCAATTCTCTCCTGATCCGATAAGAAATGGGATTGGTCAGTGAATAAGAGGATTAGGATCTGCCTGATTCAATTAAAGAAGAAACCATAAGAAGGGAAGAGAAAGATGGATTCGAAAATGGCGAAATCTGCCTGATTTTCGGGATATTCAGAAGATTATTCCTGTACTTGTCCTATGAAATTATGAAGGAGGGCGGAAAGTAGACTGATCTTTGATCGCCATTCAGATGATTGTCGGGAAGGTCTGTTCTGATGAAAATATGAAAAGTCAGACAACTCTGAATTAGGATGGGAAAAGTCCGATCAAGTCGTCTTCCAAGTTGTCTGACATCTCAAAAATGATTAGAAAATTGGTCTGATCACTCCGAAATTTGGCAGACAACTTCTTCTTTTGGATCTCTTTTTCCTGTGAATGGAAATGAAGTTGTCTGATTTTCGTATGCCACAGAGAAGGCGGATCGGATTAAAGGTCTGAATATCTGCAATCCACTATCCCCAATTCCGATGTTTTATCCTATGAATCCTTCTGCCTCCTTCCACTTCAGTCAGAAATGGGATCAGAAAGTTCGAACGTCTTCTTCTCCTTCCTTATTCAGACTTCAATCGGATTCATTCTCTTATGAATTCATAGGAACCAGATTTCTGCAGTGATAGAAGATCAGAATGAAGACAGCTGGATCAGTGTTCTGAGCGGTCGATAATCGGTTATATGCTTTTTCATTCTTCAGATAGGTGATCAGATTTGATGAAGCTGGATTTTATGGGCTTTAATTCAGAGACTTGAAATAGGACAGCCATCTGAACGGAGAATAATTAGCAGCAAAAATCGGAATCGGGCAGATCTGCTATTCAGAAACTGATCTGAATCGATCTGAACACTATACTGGTCATCGAGGGAAATCTGCTTGACGAATCTGAGACAATAGGACTATGACTTCAACGCGATTTCGGCTGATGATTCAGCCGATCTGATCAGAATCCAAGCAGGCAGACAGACCTTTAAGATTTTCGATATCTTCAACAAATCCAGAGTCTTTTTCCAAAGAATATAGAGAGAACAATCAGGATTCATTAACTGTGGATGCTTTTTTCTTTATTGGATGAACTTATGAACCTGCCCAGTTTGCTACCGATTTTGTTCAGTGATAAATTATTGAGTAAGTAAAAGGAGATTAGAATGCTCGATTTGAAATTTGTCCGCGAAAACCCGGATCTTGTCAAAGAGAATATGCGCAAGAAGTTCCAGGATCACAAACTTCACCTCGTTGATGAAGTGATCTGTGACGATGCTGCTTTACGCCGCACTCAGCAGCAGGCTGATGAACTTCGTTCCCAGCGCAAAAACGCATCCAAGAAAATTGGTATGCTGATGGGACAGGGTAAAAAAGAAGAAGCGGAAGCAGCGAAGAAAGAGACTGCAGATCTTGGAGATCAGATTGCAGAACTCGCAAAAAAAGAAGATGAGTTAAGAGAATCTGTAACCAAAGCAATGATGCAGATTCCAAATATGATTGATCCATCCGTTCCGATTGGAAAAGACGACAGCGAAAACGTCGAACTCCAGCGTTTCGGTGAACCAGTTGTTCCTGATTTTGAAATTCCTTACCACACTGAAATCATGGAATCCCTCAGTGGAATTGATTTAGATGCTGCCAGACGTGTAGCTGGTAATGGCTTCTACTATCTGCTCGGAGATGTTGCCAGATTACATTCGGCTATCCTCTCTTATGCACGTGACTTCATGATTGACCGTGGCTTTACTTATGTTATTCCACCATACATGATCCGTTCTAACGTTGTTACTGGCGTTATGTCCTTTGCGGAAATGGATGGCATGATGTACAAGATCGAAGGCGAAGATCTATATCTGATCGGTACCTCCGAACACTCCATGATCGGCCGCTTCATCGACCAGATCCTGGATGAAAAAGAATTACCATATACACTGACTTCTTACTCCCCTTGCTTCCGTAAGGAAAAAGGTGCTCATGGTATTGAAGAACGTGGTGTATACCGTATTCACCAGTTCGAAAAACAGGAAATGATTATCGTCTGCAAGCCAGAAGAATCTGCTGACTGGTTCGTAAAACTTTACATGAACACAGTTGATTTCTTCAGAAGCCTGGAGATTCCTGTTCGTACTCTTGAATGCTGCTCTGGCGACCTGGCTGACTTGAAATCGAAATCAGTCGATGTTGAAGCATGGTCCCCAAGACAGAAGAAATACTTTGAAGTTGGTTCCTGCTCCAACCTGACTGATGCTCAGGCTCGTCGTCTGAAAATCCGTGTCAAAGACGAAAAGGGTAAAAAGTATTTCGCTCATACCCTGAACAACACCTGCGTTGCCCCTCCTCGTATGCTGATCGCATTCCTGGAAAACCATCTGCAGGAAGACGGTTCTGTAACCATCCCAGAAGTACTCCAGCCATACATGGGTGGAAAGAAAGTTCTGGTTCCTACAAAGAAATAAGTTTTCTATCAACGGATTTCTGATTCAGTTCAGAGATCCGTTTTTTATATGGGAAACTGGAATTTATTCCGACTTCATTTGAGGAATAATAGGGAGCATGAACCAGCGAATCGATCATTCACCGTATAAATCATCATCAGATAGATCAGGGAAGAGGACGACTGCTGCTGGTGCTCTGGTGGAATACCTGGATGGGCTCTGTCTGTCGAATCTGCTTGCGCGATTGCATTCCATCAAACATTTTTCACGTGAAATCCAAACCGTTGGCTTCAATTTGACTGGGAGTTGTTAGACTCCTGAATTCCAAAGCCATTTAAATCCCTTTGAAAAACCCCTGAAGACAGGTGATCTTCAGGGGCGAGGGAATTGCTGGAAGGGTTGGAATGATTGATTGCAAGAGACTACTGATTGTCAGATCCTTGAGGATTCTGGTTGGGATCTTGTGTCTGTGCATGGTCTGGCTGTGACTGATCGTCTTTTTTATCAGAATCTTTGTCTTCTTTCGAAGAGGTATCATGACGAACCTGTGGTTCTTCATCTGTCCGGATAAAGGTCATGGTCATCACCAGCTGCCCAGAAGCATCTCGTGAGAGAGTTCCAGTTGCCTGAGCTGTACAGCCGCCAAATGGGATTTCAAAGCCCTGTAAAATGATGTATTCGCTTGTTGTACTGTTCCATAAAACAGGAACCATCTGGCCGTTTTTGTCTGCTACAAGTGCCTGGGGAAGGTTTCCAGTGACAACAACCGGAACCTGATACTGGATCAGTTTATCTGCATTTTCATAGGCAGCATCTACGCTGATGGTCCGATCCTTGAATTCTGTTTCCACTGCTTCTTTGGAATCAGTCACTTCTGATGAGGCATCAGAAGAAGAATCAGTGGTGCTCGAACTATCCACAACTGGATTGGATCCTTTGGGGACAATGCTGATGGTCACCGTATTGCTTGTGACGCCATCCTGATCTACGCGGACTGTATAGTCGCCTGGATCTTCAGCTTCGAATTTGATTACTCCGTCTTCAACCCAGGATTCGCCGCCATTGACCGTAATGGAATTTGGATTGATCCGGGTTGGGAAAGGAGACGTTTTCACATCGACGATGATGGTCTGATATGGGTTCATGTCCTGATCTGGGGAAACACTCAGTTCAATTGAATTTGCCTTGCATCCAGCAAGCACGAAGCAGCTGACTAGAGCAATGGCAGGAAGAATCTTTTTCATATTCATATACACCTCTAATGGTCTGGATACTTTCAACCGAAAATGAATATTGCTCCTTTCCATAGTACTTGAATTTTAGAAAGGAAAGTACCGTTTTTCTAAAAAATAGTTTCGTTTTTTGAATTCAACAGACCCAAAATGATTTCACGTGAAATCCGAAAATAGCAAGATCTGCTTTGCCTGGTCATCTGACTGCTCAGATTTGCGAAAAAATGAAATGTGCCAGACCGGCCGAAATCATTTGTCAGAATCTGATTTTTGAAAAGATACAGATCCGATCACCATCATCCCAATCCGATTTAAAATAGGCATGCGATGATGGATTCATACGAATAAGATGAAAGAAGCGGATGAAATTCTGAACTTGGAGGAGATTTGCATGCTGTTGAATCTCTGATATGAAAGGATTCATTTAGTTACCGATAATTAACAAACTATACCCGTAGATTTGATGATCAGGTGAATGATCAGGTTCGGACTATCAAAGACGTTGTCAATCTGGTTCTTGCGACGAGATCTTCGCAGAAATGGGGAAGACGAAAGATTAACCAATTCGCGAATCATCCGGTTAGACGAATTTTGATGCACCAGATCACTGGGAAACGATTGAAAAAAGATTGGACTTGATTTAGATCTGAAATCTGATATATTAATGGGGCTACTACAATAGCATCCTGCTAAATGTGTCAGGTCGGGAACGAAGCAGCACCGTGCTGGCTCTGTTATGTGTAGTAGTTTTTTTATGCCTGATTCACGCCTGTTGGTATTTGCCAGCAGGCCTTTTGTTTTTTCACGGGAAACGTATTGGTTTCAGTTCCATCTTCTTCCGTTTTAGAAGCAATCCAGTTGATTTCGAATTCTGATGGTTTGGATTGATTGAGTTCGGATCTGATTGCGTTGCTTTGATCTCATGTCTTGATCTGAATCTGACCATACTGTCCGGACTCTCTGATTTTGTTTATGAGTCGCTTGAAATAATGAGTCCGCTCTCAATTCGCTCCAATGCTTGCTTATCCTTTCATCGCCAGTCTTCATTTCAGCTTTCCGGTTTTCTTCCCCTCTTCCTATTTCTGTTGATCATCTCTATATCAGATCTCAATTCTTTCATCATCGAAGCAATTCAGAATCTAATTTTAAAATTGGAAAATGAGTCTTTGAGAAGAAGCGCTAAGACTGGAAACTGCACCGGAGACAAATTCCTGAGAAAATAGAAGAACTGAATACTCAGTCTCATAAGGTGGAGAAACAGACACCAGAAATCAAACAGCCAAAACAAACTGGCCTGGGAGAACGTCAGAAGAACATTCAAAAACACCATGGAAAGCCCAGGGCGATTCTGGATTCGGATTCTTGCTGGATTTTGCGAATGCGGTTGGGATTCGTGGTGTTTTTCGAAATGGTCCCTGATTAGAGACTGGGTTTGATATTATGGAAACTAATGATGGAAAACACAAAAGAGAAATATATGAAAAGTGCCCTTCGTCTTGCTAAGAAGGCGGAGGCAATTGATGAAGTTCCGGTTGGAGCTGTGATTGTTCATGAAGGCAAAATCATTGGTCGAGGTTACAATCGCCGCCAGACCAGACAAAACTCCCTGGAGCATGCAGAAATGATGGCCATTGCTCAGGCTTGCCGAAAGCTCAAAAGCTGGAGACTGGAAGACTGCGATCTGTATGTCACCTTGGAACCCTGTCCAATGTGTGCGGGAGCGATCATCCAGTCGCGCGTTGAGAACGTGTATTTTGGAGCGTTCGATGCCAAGGGAGGCGCAGCTGGATCGGTAACCAATCTGTTTGAACTTCCCCAATGGAATCATCATCCTGCTTTTGAAGGCGGTATTCTGGAACAGGAATGTTCCACTCTGCTCAAGGAGTTTTTCAAAGAGAAACGTCGTAAGAAAAAGCTGGAAAAGCAGTTACGCAAGCAACAGGAACAGATGGGATGTGCTTGTTGTCAAGGCCAGATTGAAGCTCTTGCAGAACAATCTGAAATCCAAGAAACGCATCCTGTTCATCACGACATTGAATGCTCCAGTGATCATTGCAATAACAATATGGATCTATCGCTAACTCAGAATTCCCAGATTGAAGAGGCTTTGGATCCAGATGAAGAGAAGAAACAGAAAGGAGAACTGCTGTAATGGCTTATCAGGCTCTCTATCGAAAATATCGTCCTGCTTCCTTTGACGATGTTGTTGGACAGAAGCACATTGTCCAGACGCTGAAAAACGCGATTTCCAAAAACCGGATTGCCCATGCCTACTTATTCTGCGGACCTCGTGGAACTGGTAAAACCTCAATCGCAAAGATCTTTGCCAGAACCCTCAACTGTACGGGTGAAAATCCACCCTGCATGGAATGTGAAAACTGCATGCTTTCCTTGTCCGGTACCCATCCAGATATCATCGAAATCGACGCGGCTTCTAATAATGGTGTCGATGAAGTTCGAGCTTTAATCGACCGTGTCGGCTATGCACCATTAGAGGGAAAGTACAAAGTCTATATCATTGACGAGGTTCACATGATGACCTCTGGAGCTTTCAATGCTCTGCTCAAGACGATTGAAGAACCGCCAGCTCATGTCATTTTCATCTTTGCGACGACCGAACCACACAAGGTGCTGCCAACCATTCTTTCCAGATGTCAGCGATATGACTTTTCAAAAGTCAGCCACAAAGATATCGAAGATCGTTTAACGTATGTCTGCCAACAGGAATCCGTAAATGCGGATGAAGAAGCTCTGTCATTGATTGCGGAACTGGCCGACGGCGGTATGCGAGATGCACTCTCCATCCTGGATCAGTGCATTGCCTACGAACAGAACCATTTGACGATTGATGATGTCAGAGAAATCTATGGCGTTGTTCAGCCGGAAGAGATTGGTGATCTGGTTGAAGATCTTGTTCCTGAAAAGGCCAATAATGCGATGGAGAAACTGACATTGATCGAACGCAAGGGAATGGATATGAAGCGTTTTACAGCGGACTTGATTTCCCTTTACAAAGATTCCCTGCTCCAGGAGCTGTATTCCCAAACAGACCTGATTTCTGAGAAACGAAAGAAAGTCATTGAGAAGTCGTTCCTCAGCCAGCCAGTTGAAAAGCGGATTCAGATCCTAAATGATCTGATGAACCTCTACAACAAGCTGGCCTACTCCTCGAATGTGATGGACTATATTGAGACGATCTTGTTGAAAAACGCTCTCTGGAAACCGGCTCCAATGTTCCAGCAGCCTGTTCAACAGGCTGTTCAGCCACAATATGAAAGAAGATCTCCGGTTCATAGCCCATCTGAACAAAAATCTGACCGCCCGATGCGGCCCCAGAATCCAACTGTAAGTACGGCACCTGCTTCACCAAAACCCGATCTAGCCAAACAGTTCTGGAATATGAATGTTTCACGTGAAACATCAGAAAAAACAGAAATGTATCAATCGGAATTCAGATTTTCGGAAGATTTCCTTCTGAGTCTGTTGGTTGGGGCAACGAAGACGGAAAAAAGCAATGATTTAAATCATATGAAGGATGGATCAAAGTATATCCACGATCTGGATTATGCCAAGTTTGCGATGTCTTTGCGAGGAAGCAAGATTGCTGCAAGTGGCACCAACTACATCCTTCTTGGGGTTGCGAACAATCTGATCAAGGACAATATCAATGGACTTGAACAGTCCATTGGCTATGAAGCCTTCACTAACAAGTTATTAGGAAAACCAAAGAAGGTCTTTGCGATTACATTGGATGAAGTCACTTCACTGTTCGCAGCATTTAAGAAAAGAGCAGCTGAAAAGACACTTCCAGATCCAGCAATGATTGAAGTTCTTCTTCCAGCAGCTGAACAGGAAGTCCCGGTTGAAGAACAATTGAAGAAACGTTTTACAGATCTGAAGATTGAAGAAGACTGAGAAAACAGAAATCGGACTGAAATCTGAATAGCTCTTACTCCCCTTCCCTGCTCTTCAAATCTGTATGAAATGAATGTCGGAACAGGAAAAAAGTGCTCAGAATCAACCCTGTTCGAATTCAGATTTCTGGATTCAGAAATCATTCAGAAAAACAAAATCGGATTAGGAAGATGAACTAGAGAAAGAAGGTTGAATATGTACCCACCTACATTTGAAAATCTGATCCTGGAACTCCATAAACTTCCAGGTGTCGGTATGAAAAGTGCTGAACGCATGGCATTTTCATTACTTGGATGGTCAGATGACCAGCAAAAGCAGTTTGCCAAGGCTGTATCGGATATCCGGCATTTAAAGCAGTGTAAAATCTGCGGTAACTTATCAGAAAATGAGATCTGCGACATTTGTGCTGATACTGACCGTGATCATAGTCAGATCTGCGTTGTTCAGTCCGAAAAAGACTTATATGCGATCGAAAATCTCCAGGAATATAAAGGTGTTTATCATGTTTTACATGGAGCCATCAATATTCAGAAAGGGGTTCTCCCTGATCAGCTGAATATCCCGTCTTTAGAAAATCGGATTACTCCTGAAATCAAAGAGGTGATTTTAGCCCTGGATCCGACAATGGAAGGTGAAACAACGGCCATGTATCTAACCAGATTGCTGGAAAATCAGGTATTAATCACAAAACTTGCATATGGAATCCCATTTGGCGGTAAATTGGACTATACTGACTCAAGAACTTTATCTAAAGCTTTTGCCAGCCGTCAGAAAGAAAAATATGAGTAATCATACGAGCTGCACAATATAAAAAGGCAAATCCGATGATCAAAAGTCATCGGATTTTTTATATTTCCGTCTGATTTCTGAAAAATGGTTACTTCAATCCGATCTGAAGGGATCAAAACCTGAGTAATCACATGAGTCAGAGATTCATCATTATTTACTTTGCATTCTGACTTCTGATATTCAGAAATCCATACCATTCAGAGAGAATGAATCAGAAATATCGACAGTTTCACAAAAACAATGAACCGGATTTCCGTTTATAAAATCACACTTAAATTCCTATCAATATTTAATGTCTGAAAAAGAAGAATATAACAGGTATCCATATTGATTCTTGAAAAAACCGGCCTCTTCGCCCTTAAAAATCGATTGTTCCGATCCTGGTATGGCCATTCAGATAAAAATCCGAAGGAAATTCAGGTTAGATGTGATCAAAATCTGATTTTATCTGATCAGAGATAAGAGAATAGGATCAAATAGGAAATGAATAGGAATAGATCAGGTTATGGCATCTTCTATTCAGGTATTCTGCAGGTGAAAAGGTGAATAAGTCAGATCCGATTTAAAACCAGGCCATCGCCCCCAAATTGGGAATAGGATTCGTTTAATCATTAATTTTTAGTTCAAAATCTGAAAAAATGAATTTCATCCTCCTTGATTTCAGAAAATCAGAAATGATTTCTTCCTATCTGATTCAGTATTCATATCTGGTTCCGGCTAAACCTGACCAATCACGTGAGTGGGGTAAATTTTAGTAAAACTGCTATAATTCAGAATCAAGTTGAGAGCTAAAATTAAAATATCTCACAAACCAAAATGGATAAACCAGACTAAACGGTTTTGAACGGATCAGAGTCACATAAGAACAAAATAGGATTAATCAGATTTTTTAGTCCCATTGAATTTGATTTGGCTGGGCGAATTAAAGAAAAGAAAATCTTCAAAAAATATGCGATCAGATTGAAGAATGTGAAATTCCGAAATAGACTGATTCTATAAATTGGACTAAATCTGGAATGAATGGTCATGACTGTAGATGACAGGGTTTTCCTCAAAGTTTAATTCCTGTCGTCAAACTTTAATTGTGAGCAATCACGCGATATTCATATTGATTTTTCACAAACAATCAAATAGAAGCAACGATGGAATTATCGGTTTTCAAAAAAATGATTAAAGAAATTGAAGAGTCGGATTTGATTTCTGGAAAGTTGCTCCTTAAAATGGTATGGCATATGAAAATCATGAATCATTCATAATTTCTAATAGGCGGGATTATTGACCTGTGATATAATCTCGACTGAATCTGAATTTCCGAAGGAAGGGTGATAGATTTGGCTGAACAGAATTCTCCCATTGATGTCTATTATGATATGGACATTGCACAGATCTGCCAACATTTCAACAAATCAAGAAATACAGTTGATAAAGCAGTCGCAAAGCTGGTCAAGAATTACCCGGATCGGGGCTGGAAATACAAGAACCCAGAAACCAAACGAATCACTATTCGTGCTGAGGGGGTTGAGAAGCTTTCTACATACTTCAGAAAGGAAAAGCAGGAGATTTCAACCGTTGAAACCGAACTGCGAATGGAAATTGAAAAACTGAACGCGATTCTTCAGGAAAAAGACAAGACAATCGCCAACCTGGAAGTCCTTTATAATGAACGTCTGAAGCTGGAGCTGGATAAATCCACTCAAACCTTCCTGCTGGAACAGAAATCGAAAGATGAAAAGATCACTGAGCTGGATACGAAGGTAGCAGAACAGACAACCAGAATTGATGAACAGGACACCAAAATCACTGAACAATCCGATCAAATCCTCAAACAGACCGAAGAAATCAGTTCTCTGAAAACTGAAAATCAGATGCTGCAAGACGAAAAGAAGATTTCCGATGAAAAGCAGACTGATCTGGAATCCCAACTTTCTGAATATAGAAAAAAAGAAGAAGAATACAACTCAAAATCCTTCTTCTATCGTTTAACTCATAAATTTTCTTTATCCTGATCCATAACTGCCCGGGCTAATTTGCTTGGGCAGTTTTTTTCGTATACAACACCAGACGGTGCAAGCAGTTCATTGAACTTTCTGATTCCATCGTGTTCGTGATGATATTCATATTCCGCTTCATAATCACTGTGGTGAGCAAATTCTGTATAATCCAGGCATAATTCGGCCTGCGGCATTTCATAGATCTTACGAACTGTTCTCGTTTTGAGTGTTGGATGGAAATCTGACAGGGGAGCAAGATGATCCAGTTTGTCTTCCAGCCACTCTTTGACCTCAGGTTCAAGCTGATCTAGGGTTGGCGCATTCACAATGCGTTCATATTCGTATTTTGTAATCGCATCCAGCGGCTTTTTTAAAGTCAGGATATATTCACTCGTTCCATCGGATTTTGGAATCTGACGGATACGAAGCCCCATTCGACGTGCCTGTAAATCTTTGGCAGCATTGTCGTAGTAGGTATTGATCTGCTCACGACAGATCGAAAAAGGATATAGGCTTTCCAGCTTGTCATATTGCTCTTTGGTAATCAGTGTCTTCAGTTCTCGTTCCTGATCGTTCATGTCTCATACCAAGCACAGAAGCAAAGCAGCCGTCTGTTCAAAACTCATTGAACAATGTGGCAGACATTTCTTATCTGACTTGGTTAAACCTCCTTTCACATTCAATCTTTAACCATTCCATTCGAAGTTGGATTGGTCTTTTTGTCTGTTTTCTTTACAAAAAAATGTAATCGATATCTAATGATTGATCGACTTTATTGCATAAGATGCTCTCTGATTGTGTTACAGAGAATCACTTCTTTCATCATGATACAATGACGCCGGACAAAGGGCGTATTGACGTCTTATTTATCAGAAATGGAAGGGGAGAAAAAAGACATGCGTTATACAATCTATACTCGCGATGATGATTTCTCCAGAGAACTTGCCTCAAAGTTTAATGAAGTCTTGACCGATGAATTTCATGACACCCGCGATGACGACTCACCACAGATCGTTTTATGTATTGGGGGAGATGGAACAATCCTGCGTGCAATCCATCAATATGAATCTCAATTGGATAAACTATGTTTCGTCGGTATTCATACCGGGACTCTGGGGTTCTTTACTGACTATACCAAAGAGGATTTTCGAGAATTCCTGCATGATCTTCACCACAATAAACCTGTGATTCAGTCCTATCCTTTAATTGAAGCAATTGTGGATGATGAACAGACGTATCGGGCGTTGAATGAAATTCGTCTGGGATCTTTCACAACTACGGTTTATTACGATATTTCGATCGATGGTGAATATTTCGAAACGGTCTGCAGCGCCGGGATTTGTGTCTCGACCCAGGCTGGAAGTACTGCCGCAAACCGCGCAGTTGGCGGGGCTGTGGTGGATGATGGCCTGAATATTTTGGAACTCACTCAGATCATGCCGGTTTCTCATATTAATCAACATTCAATGACTTCCCCCTATATCCTCAAACAGGAACGAGTCATTGAGATCACTGGCGAGTCTCTGGACCATTCATTATTGTGTTACGACCACAAGGAAACAAAACGGCTCAAACAGGCAAAAAAAGTTGTTATTAAACTTTCTGATCAGAAAGTTCTGTTTGCCCGTTTCCGTCCGTATTCATATCTCGAAAGACTGAAGAATCTTTTCTAATCAAAAGATCCTTCAGTCTTTTTGTTTTCATCTTTTATCTGTTCGAATTCATCGAGTGATAGGGAAAATAAAAATCCGGATCTAAATCTGAATTCTTATGAATGCTCAGATTTAGATCCGGATGAACAGGTAAATACAGCTGAAAACAATAGATTGGAGATAATAAACAGTCGCTTCGTCTGAAATTCAGAAATCTGAAATTCAGATATTTTTGGTCTGGAACCAGGAAGAGACCTTGTTGATCATCTTTTTTGGACGAATCCGAATGCGGACAATCCGGCTGGAGAGCGGGGACATATTCATGATCAGTCCAAACAGAAAGAAGTATGACAGTGTAGAAGATCCACCATAGGAAATCAACGGCAGGGTAATTCCGGTGATTGGAATCAGACCAACGATCATTCCCAGATTCTGAATCTGCTGGTAGAGAAGCATCGCAATGGTTCCGATGATGATCAAGCGATTGGCGGTATTGCGGGAGTTATAGGCCATTTTGCACAGATATAAATCCAGCCACATACAGATGGCCAGAATAAATGTCGTTCCAAGAAGACCAAAGCACTGACCGAATGCAGCAAAGATGAAGTCAGTATGGGCTTCAGGAATCGCAATGATATTGGCCTGCAGACCATGACCAGTCAGACCGGCTGATCCAAGCGAGAGCAGGGCGGTATAGAGCTGGTTGGAGGATCCAAGGATGTTATGTTCCGGATAGAGCCAGGCATCAATTCGACGCAGCTGATAATCCGAAACGATCGACGACAATAAATCATGCTGGTAGAAATACAGATAGAAGAATCCACCAAGCATCAAAGCAATCAGCCCCAGGATGACCCAGATATAAACCGGGCGGACACCTGAGCATAAAACCAGAACAATCAGGGTGAAGCCGATGATGATGAAAAGACCAGTATCTGGTTCGAGCAGAATCAGAACCATTGGCGGAACGGCCCACTTGGCAATTTCCCAGAACATCTGCAAATCATTTTTGAAGGATGGATGTGGATGCTTTTTCTGGAAGTCGGAAATGATCAGACTCGTTTTCAGAATCAATACGACTTTCATGAACTCACTGGCCTGGAAAGACCCGATACCGGGAATTTGCAGCCAGGAGTAAGCACCATTGACCGGAGAAGCAAATGGCAGATGATGGCCCGTAAAACGGTACAGGAGCTTGGAAGCCAGCAGATAGAGCAGAACGTACATCAAATACTTGTAGACATCCGGGAGGTAGCGATAGAGTGCTTTATTCTGAAAACGCGAGATGAGAATCAATGTCGCAAATCCGATGGCGTACCACATGATCTGTCTGCGAAGATACGAAGATCCAGATCCATTGCGGATCAGGTTAAACGAGTTGTAGATCGCAAAACAACTGGTCAGAAACAGGACGATGAGAATCAGAATAAATCCGAAGTCACATCGAATTGTTTTGCGGCCAATCTGAAGCGTCTGTTTCATGGCTGTCAGGCCTCCTTTCAAATCGCAATTGTTTTTCAGTTTCAAATTTCGTATTCAATCGAGCTGTCAGTGGATCAGGCAAGATCCATTGAGCAGGGAATTCAAGGCAATGTATTGGAATAGCTTTTTCAAGTCAGACAAGATCAGAATTCAAAGTGTCTGTTGGTCGTTTCCTGGATTGAATTTTAAAGTCCATTCTGAAAAGAACATAGGCACAAATCAGAAAGATTTCAATTTCAACTGCATGATCCATCAAAATCAGATCAGAAAGACGCTTTCAATCCGATCGAATAGTGTATAGGAAAATCATGGTCTGGATTTGGAATTTGCGTCTCATTTCATGTTTTCCTTTTGATTTCTTTCCAATCCATTCATCATGCAAAAGGGATTCTTTCTCGTTTACAGCTGTCAGAAGATACAGATCTCTGTCCAATCCACTTCCAGATCCGGTCCAAGCATGGCAATCCAATCATGATCAATCCAATCATGATCAATCTGGACGGATCCATAACTGGTTAATATCCGATTGATCGAATAAGAATCCTCATCAATCTGAAAATCAGATTTTCGGGATCATTTAGACTCTGACCAGACCACATAACAATCGATCTTAGAAAAAGATTGGATGGTCCTGGCAGCATGCATTCAGACTTGAAAAAGAGCAGGATTTATTCGAGTCACTCACTATCGCTCGAAAAACATGTACTTTCTTAGTCTACAATGGTACAAATTGTAACTTATTGTACTTCAAAAAGCCTTTCGGCAGTAAATTGGAGTCATCATAGCCCTCGAAAAAACAGGTTTTCCGTTGAACCGTAAGTGCGGATAAATCCTGGAAGGCC